>JAUVXM010000126.1 GCA_030603565.1 Candidatus Aminicenantota bacterium | reverse complement strand
CCTGTTGCTATTTACTATTAACCATTTATTAAGTATCATAAGGGATAATATTTTATATAATTTTAATTAGGATTTGATAATGAGTATAATGATTTTTCGTTTAGTAGTTATTGCATTTATTACTCTGTCTGGATATTTTTTCCCTCCTTTTAAATTAGAAAACATCTATGGTGCTGTCGCCGGATTTCTCCTAAGTCTTGTGACCATCTATCTAGAGACCTTGATTAGAAAAAGTGAGTTTAAAATTATCTGGGGTTCCACATTAGGAACATTTGCCGGGGTTGTGCTGGGCTGGCTGCTGGGATCGATTTACCGTACTATTTCAAATGATAGCGCAACTATAACCTTCATCCAGATCTTTTTTCTGGTAATAATGCCTTACATAGGACTTTTAGTCGGGACCAGGAAGGCGGAATGGCTGAATCCTGCTCATCTGTTTCGGTTTTTTAAAGAAAAAAGTGTAGGGAAAAGCTATAAACTCCTGGATACTAGTGTCATCATCGACGGCCGCATCTTGGATATCTGTAATGCCACCTTTATTGAGGGAATGCTTATAGTCCCCCAATTTATTCTCCAGGAGCTTCAAATAGTGGCAGACTCTTCTGATGATGTTAAGAGGCAAAGAGGGCGAAGAGGCCTGGACGTTCTGGATCATCTGCAAAAATCCTCACAAGTAAATGTCACTATTACAGAAATGGATTTCCCTGATATCAAAGAAGTGGATTCCAAATTAATCGAAATGGCCAAACAAATGGATGCAAAAATTGTGACTAATGATTTCAATCTGAATAAGGTGGCCCAACTTCAGGGAATACCTGTTTTAAATATAAATGAGCTTGCCAATGCGCTTAAACCGGTAGTTTTGCCGGGAGAGTCGATCCGGGCCTTTATCTTAAAAGAAGGAAAGGAACCTGACCAGGGAGTGGCTTACCTGGATGATGGAACTATGGTTGTAGTAGACAATTCCCGTAAAATGATAGGTCAGACGGTAGATATAACGGTAACCTCCGTACTGCAGACAACAGTCGGGAAGATGATCTTCGGCCGCTACAATGAGGAAAAATAAGGAGAAGGGAATGACGCAACAGAAAACAAAAAAATATGAATTCCAATCTGAAGTAAAACAACTGCTGAATATTCTGGTTTATTCTTTATATAAGAATAAGGAAGTATTCCTAAGAGAATTGGTTTCTAACGCAGTTGATGCTCTGAACAAGGTCCAATTTGAGATACTGACCAATAAAGAGGTGGAAGACAAGGACACTGAGTTGAGAATAGATATCTCTGTAAACAAAACCAACAATACTTTAATTATAGAAGACAGCGGAGTCGGGATGGCCCGGGAAGAGCTGATAGAGAATATCGGGACTATCGCCCATTCCGGGACTGCGGATTTTTTAAAAAAACTTGCCGAAGCTAAAGACAAGGAACAAGTGGACCTGATCGGAAAATTCGGGGTGGGTTTTTATTCCAGTTTTATAGTCGCTGAAAAAATCCACATCTATACCAAATCTTTTCACAAAGAAAGCCCAGCTTACCTTTGGAAATCCACAGGGGATTCGGATTATACAATAGCAGAAACGGTTAAGAAAAAACGCGGGACCCGCATCGAAATCTTCTTAAAAAAAAAGGAAAAAGAATTCCTGGATAAATTTAACATCAAGAATATCCTGGCGAAATATTCAAAGTTTGTCCCTTTCCCTGTTTATATTGAAAATGAAAAGATCGAGGCCGTAGAAGCCATCTGGACTCAACCCAAATCAAGCCTTAAGAAGAAGGACTATGTAGATTTTTTCAAGTTTTTTGAAAACACCCAAGAGGAACCGGAAACATATCTCCATATTTCTTCGGATGCTCCTGTGCAGTTTAATGCTATTTTGTACATTCCCAAGACCTCGATCGAACAGTTTGGCCTGTTCAAGATTGAACCGGGTGTTGATCTTTTTTCAAGGAAAGTGCTTATCCAAAAAGGCAGCAAGGACATAATACCTGATTATCTGAGATTCGTTAAAGGAGTTATTGATTCAGAAGATATCCCCCTAAATATTTCCCGTGAAACAATTCAAAACAATATCAAGATAAACAAGATCAGCAAGTACGTCCTAAAAAAACTACTTGCACATTTAAAAAAAATGAAGGAGAAAGACCGGGAAAGATACTTGAGGATCTGGGGAAATTTCAACAGGAATTTAAAAGAGGGCATTGCCTCAGATTTTGAAAACAAGGAGAAGATATCTCCTCTTTTACTCTTTCATTCCTCTAAGTATGCAAAAAAAGAGTACACTGATTTGAATGGCTACACTGAAAGAATGGAAAAAAGCCAGAAAGAGATTTTTTATATATCCGGCCTTGACCTGGAAACGATAGAGAAAAATCCGGCCCTGGAAGCATTTAAGCAAAAAGATCTGGAAGTCCTCTATTTAGACGACCCCCTGGATGAATTTGTGATCGAACATCTCAGAGAATACAAAGGTAAGTCATTTAAGCTGGCAGAAAGCGCAGATATAAAAGTAGATAAGAAAAAAGAACAGGACAAAGATTATTTAAAGGGCGTTGCCGGACTTGTCTCTTATCTCAAGAAGACGTATGGAGAAAAAGTAGCGGAAGTAAAGATCTCAAACAGACTTGTAGACAGCCCCTGCCTGCTTGTTCATGCTGCTGGCGGCCCCTCGGTTCAGATGGAAAAAATCTTTAAAATGACAAACAAAGACTATAAATTTGCCAAGAAAGTGCTGGAAATCAATCCGGACAATAATCTGATCCAAGGAATGGTAAGACTTCACGGGCAAAAACCTCTCTCAAAAGAATTGAAACTGCTGGCACTTCAGCTTTTGGATAATATGCTCTTACGGGAAGGAGTCATTGAAGAGATCGATGATATTGTTCCGCGGATCCAGGAGATTATGCTGCAGGCGGTTAAGAAAGCCGCTCCTGCTGCAAAACCAAAGAAAAAAAGCGGGTAGATGAAAAAGATAACAGCTATTATTGTTGCCGCCGGTAAAGGGCGGCGTTTCGGCACTACAAAGCAGTCTTGTTTTCTGGCCGGGAAGCCGGTTCTCAACTGGAGCCTGGAAAGATTCCAAGCGCATCCGGAAGTGTCTGAGATCATCCTGGTGTTAGGAAAGGAAATGCCGGCAGGTAAATATCCGGGCAGGTATGGGAAAATATCTGCTGTTGTTCCGGGAGGAAAGGAAAGGCAGGACTCTGTAATAGCCGGTTTTTCCAAGCTAGATCAGGGAGAAACGGGTATCGTTTTAATACATGATGGGGTAAGGCCTCTGGTGAGTGAAGATCTTATCAGCCGGGTTATTGCAGCTGCCGGAAAAAACGGGGCTGCCGTACCGGTTATCCCTCTGGAAGATACAGTAAAAATAGTCCGGGGAGATAGAGTTTTGGACACTATGGACAGAGACGGACTCGGCCGGGTCCAGACCCCGCAAGGATTTGATTACAGCATCCTAAAATCCGCCTTTGAAAAAGCTGCTATGGAAGGTCTCTATGGTACGGATGAAGCTTCTTTGGTTGAAAAATTAGGACAGGATATTACTGCAGTACCGGGGGAACAGCGAAATATAAAGCTTACCACTCCTCTGGACCTTAAGATCGCGGAGGTTTTTCTTGCAGATTAAAACCGGAATCGGATATGACATTCATAGACTGGGACCGGGAAGAAAACTATATTTAGGAGGATGGGAGATTCCCTATTCAAAGGGATTGCTGGGGCATTCAGATGGAGATTGCCTGATCCATGCCATTATCGATGCTTTATTAGGGGCGCTGGGGGAAAAGGACATCGGCCAGTGTTTTCAGGATACAAATCCTGCTTATAAGAATATCCGCAGCACAGAGATGCTGGTATCTATTGCGGTGAGGCTTAAGGAAATGGATTTTGAGATAGCAAATGTGGATTCGATCATCATCGCAGAGGAACCAAATCTGAACGAATATATCCCCCAAATGAAGAATGTCCTCTGCCCTATTCTGGGTCTCGATATCAAGGACCTGGGAATCAAAGCCAAAACCAACGAAGGGATAGGCGCTATCGGGCAGGGAAATGCTATTGCAGCCTGGGCCACAGTCCTGCTGATTACGGAGTCAGACCTTTAAAACTTTTAAAATGAATAAAAGAAACAGAGAATCTAATAATTTTAAAAGTTTTAAAGGCCTGACCCCAAGAGTCAGATTTGCACCAAGCCCCACGGGATACCTTCATGTCGGTAATGCCAGAACAGCCCTTTTTAACTGGTTGTTTGCCCGCCAGAAAAAAGGGGCTTCTATCCTGCGGGTCGAGGATACTGATGTAGAAAGGTCGCAGGATAAATACGAAAAAAAATTGAGAGAAGATCTGCAATGGTTAGGATTAGCTTGGGACGAAGGCCCGGAGTCAGGCGGAGAATACGGGCCCTACCGCCAATCCAGCCGGCTTGATATTTATAAGAAATACACCCAAAAATTACTTAAAAACAAGAGAGCCTATTATTGTTTTTGTTCCAAAGAGGAGCTGGAAAAAGAGAGGGAAACAGCCTTGGCAGCCGGGAAAATGCCGATTTACAGCGGAAAATGCCGGACTATCCCCCCGGATAAAGCAAGGGAGAGAATCAAAACCGGAGAAGAGGCTGCCGTAAGACTTAAAACACCTGGAAAAGGAACCCTTGAGTTTAATGACTTGATCCGGGGTGAGCTTTCTTTTAAGCTGAATTTATTTGGGGATCCAATCCTGGTGCGGCCTAACGGACTTCCAGCCTATAATTATGCCGTGGTTATCGACGACCATCTTATGCATATATCCCATGTTATCCGGGGAGAGGACCATATCGCTAATACCGTCCGGCAGATTTTAACCTACCGGGCCCTGGATTTTCCCATTCCGCAATTTGCTCATTTATCCATGGTTATGGGAGAGGATAATACCCGGCTCAGTAAACGTCATGGAGCCACAGCAGTAGACCAGTTCAACAAAGATGGGATCCTTCCCTCTTCCCTTTTCAACTATCTGGCCTTGCTGGGATGGTCCCCTCCGGAAGGCAAGGAAGTCTTAACCCGGGACGAAATCATTGAGTTATTTGATATTAAAAAAGTCAGCCGTTCGGCTGCAATTTTTGATTATGAGAAACTATCCTGGTTAAACCGTCAGCATATAAAGAAACTCTCTCCCCGCGAAAAAGCCGAAATGGCAGCTCCCCATTTGCATAAAGCCGGACTTCTGCCAGACGAGATGAGCGAATCTCTCTGGAAGTGGCTTGAGGAGGCAGTAGATGCCCTTATAGAACGAGTGAATAAATTTGCCGACTTCCCTGCAGCTTTTTCCATGCTGTTTGATTTTGCTATCGACAAGATGGGAGCTGAAGAAAAGGAAATCCTCCAGACTGAATGCGGCCGCAAGGTCACTCTGGCTCTTGAGGAGAGGCTTTTAGATGAGGCTGAGTTCAGTTATGATGTCCTTTCCCGTATTTCCGGAGACATTAAAACTGAAACAGGGTGTAAAGGAAAGGATCTGTTTCATCCCATCAGAGTCGCTCTAACAGGAAAGGTTTCCGGTTTGGCCCTCGATAAATTCATCCTATTAGTCGAATCCGGAGCAGGGCTGGATTTCCCCACTCCTCTAAAGAATTGTTCAGCCAGGGTTTCTGAGATAATCAAGAAAATATATGGATTCTAGAATCCTTTTCACAATTTAATCTTTATATTCGCGCTCAGGTTTAGCGGTAAACCAGCCGTTAAAAAAAGATATCAGGAAAAAGACCAGCATTATGCTAAAAGATATACCGATAGACTGCCAAACCCCCAGCCTTGTCACTAACATAGGGGCAAATGCAGTAATAAACCCCCCTCCCAGAAAAGGTTCGTAGATCATCTGTTTAAAGCCAAAGGCTCGGGCTGTATCTGTTTTATAAAGGGGGTCGACCACCCGCAGCAGTAAAAGACCGATAGCGGTTACTCCGGTCTGCATGCCGAATTCCGTGATCCCCCGCTCAAACCAGAATTTCTTGAACATTCTCGGGGCCAGGAAGACGGCGCAAAAAACCATCCAGGCGATCCCCGTAGCCATTATAATAACAAACGGCCACAGGTTGTCGACAAAAACATCTAATTTTATGCCGGCAATAGCTGAGAGCACAAGTATATCCAGAGAAAATCCTAAAATACGATCAAAGGATTGTTTATCATAGTATTTGTCGATCTTGACTTTGCTGGAAATTACCTGAACGATAAGCCCTCCTATCATAGCCAGCGGAAAAAGCGGGAATTTATCAAACTCAACATGAATTGCCTGCAGTCCGGACAACATGGCCCAGCCGATCGCTATGGCAATTCCCACAATAGCGAAATGAAAGCTAAGGGGCTCGATCGCCTCTGAAGCTACCGTAGCTGTAGCAATGGAAAAGCGCTTGGGTTTTGGAATCAGGCCTTTCCTTTTATATGAGGGAATACCTTTTTTTTCACTTAGGTAGGCGCAGTAGCCTTTCCGGATGGCAATATTGATAAGGATCATCCCTGCTACTACAGCTGTGGTAATACCTACTGTGGCTGACATAAGGGCTAGATCCCCTCCCGCTTCAAATCCATATCCCCGGAAGGCGTCTTTCATGCCGGCAGCAGTGCCATGCCCCCCGGAAAACCCGATCTCCACAATACAGGCGAAAAGCTTATGCACTTTAAACAGCGGGACCAGAACCAGTATTGTCACTAAAAGGGCAATAAAATACTGCCCCATGCCAGCTATAACTCCAAAACACAGCTGGGAGCCCCCTGAATTCCATATTTTTTTAATTCCCGGAATTTGCACTCCTAAAAACAGACAGGCAAATACTATATTGATCAAGATTCCCGGGAGAGGCTGCCAGTTATTCATAATCCACTCAGGGATAAAGTTTGCACCATAGGGGCCCAAACTTAGGGCGATGAAACCTGCAATTATAGAAGAGGGGAGAAACAGTCTTTGCAGAAGTTTTATATTAGCCCTCAGGGCTTTGCCTATAAGCAAAAATATTGAAAGGATACAGATGCTGTAGAGGAATTCCATATATATGCCTCCAAACCGACTTGCGACTCACACTATATCATAATCATGTCTTCA
>JAUVXM010000058.1 GCA_030603565.1 Candidatus Aminicenantota bacterium | reverse complement strand
GCTTAAAAACTTCCGGAAAGAATTTTTAACAAAATCAGATGAGGAAATTTTTAAAGCAGTACATTACCTTGATTTGAAATATTCTGGAAATGAACTGTACGGTTTAAACATCAATGGAGCCCTTATTAATCTCGGCATTGATAAAAAAAGCCTTCCTTTAATTTTTCATTCGATAAGACGATTGAAATTCTTACATAAAAATGATCCATCAGATAAATATCTTTTTGATATTGGAAATGCACTTTTTTACATCGCAGACATTAAGTTTGATGAGTCTAAGAATAAGCCTGATAAGTTTAAAAATAAGTCTGTAGAGGCTCTTTTAATTAATAATAAAATTTATCGTCAGGCAAGAAAATATTTTAACCGAATTACGAGCAGAACCGAACTACCTTCAGCTGCAACGAATTCGGGAAATATCCTTGAAAAATATGGTCGATATTATGAAGCAGTTTTATTATATGATAAGGCATTAAAAATAAATCACAATTTTGGGATGGCTCTGGGTAATAAAGCCAACTCTTTGATTTTTTACTATGGAATCGCTGTAAAAAAGAATGCAGATATTCTTTTTGAAGCACTTGAACTGTTAAAGAGCGCCATAAAAGCAGACAATACTTTAGAAATAGGCGGGCAAAATGCCATTGATTCGTTCAAGTTTTATTCGACTTCATTAGAAAAGTATTTATCTAACAAAAAAAGAGCTACTCAATCAAGTTATATCAAGCCGTCCCCTTATCAGGTATTTTGCTCATCTAAGAACATATATATGAATTTCTGTTTTAATTGTTATAAATGTAAAAGTGGCTATAAAGATATTTTCTTCCCTCCTTTTATTGAGAGAATAAATGACTCTTCGGACGAAGAACGGTTTAGATATCATAGTTTTTCAAAGAAAATGTATTATTCCGTTAAAACATTGAACCAAATACTTGAAGACTATACAACTTCCAGATCTATTTACTTTGAAGCTCACAATAATAATTTTAACGAGTTAGATGCAGATACTGAATATATATCCGTATTGGATTATTGTAAGAATTCTATTAAATATGGTTATTTAAAAACTTCCTATATAAAGCTTTATAATATATTAGATAAAATCGCCCATCTTACTTTTCATAACTATAAACTTGAATACAAAGATGTTTCTTTCAAAAAACTACTCATATCTCCATTTAAAGATCTTATCTTAAGTAACAATAATTACGGACTTTTAGCTTTGCGCGATTTAGCTCAAGATTTCGAAGATGATGGAATTTATAATCATCTTCGAATTATCAGACACTACTTAACACATGATTTATTAGATATAAAAATTGATATGTTCTTGGAATCTAATAAACAATTGGAGCTTATTGAAAATCATTATCTCACAGAAACACTTCTCATGGATTACCTTGATGAACTTTTTCAAATTGTTAAATCTGCTCTTTTATACTTAGGACAAGCATTAAAAAAAGATTACGATATGGCAACAGAGAATGGGAAAAAACCTTTGCTCCCTTTTACTATACCAAGACAAACAGATATTTTTGAGGATATAGACCGGTTTTCCAGGATTTCCTGATCCCTGCCAAAATATTTATCGCTGGCCGTTGTAAAAAACGATCCTGGAGAGATCATACAAATGGCCTATTGTCTAAAAAGACCACTTCCAAAACTTAAACTTTGCAGGCCGGGGTAAAGAATAGATAAAAACCCCGGCCCACAAATTATCTGGGATTCCCTATTCCCAGCAAATCAACGGAGAATCAAGGGAAATTAATCATTTCTTTTTTCCTGAATCTTCCTTCTTTTTCCACTTTATAGTTGTACTCTTCGCGCTCTTAGTTTTCCGTTTATAATGTGCGTATTTTGGCTTATTTATATTTTTTGTTGTACTTGTCATTTTGGAAATTTCACACTTCTTTTTTTATTGTACACTGGAATTGATTTTAGCGGTTCTTTCCTGGATCCGTATGGATTCGGAAAACCTCTTTTTGCTCCATTATAAGGATTCGGAAAACTTCGTTTTTTTGCTGTATTATTTGCCATTTCATAAACTCCTTTTAATTATTAATTTTTATTCCTCAAGTCCTGCCAGCTTGCGAACTGCGCGCTTATATAAATACTCATCCCTGGAAGATTCCTTTTCAATTCTGTTCTCTAAAATGAAGTCGGGCATAATTTTGATCCCGAGGGATTCCTGAATTGCTTTATCGCGCCTTTTTCTGATCTCTTTGACTATCTTCGAAAAGTTAAATAATGGGCGATTCTCTGCGATCTCTTTTTTGCTTTTTATTGGTGTCGTTCCATAGTCCCGAAATACATTAATTCTGACATCTGTATTTCCTAGGCTCCGGCTGGCCTTTGCAGTTTCCGCGAAAAATACCAGATCCCAGTACCTAATTTTTTTAGTAATTTTCACATCTTCTAAAAACGGCCTTGCCACTCTCCGCTATTGAATCAAGGATCCCAAAAATTTCTGTATCATCTGAGGATCCCAGGCCTAACCACTGGTGAAGATCTGAAAGTTTAAAGGATCTCCCTAAGATTCCGGAGATCTCCCGGGGTTTTTCTGCGATACCGTCATATTTCCGGGGGATAAATTGCGATCTCTTTCCTAAATTTTCCAATATGACTCTTTTCATTTTTGCCGGATCTGTAATTCTTTCCATCGCTGGAATCGCTTTTTCTGTCATAGTTACTGCGAGCCTGGGCCTGTTTGCTGGCCGGACTGTTTTTGTCCGGCTGGTGAGGTCCACATTACCGAAATAATCCGACTGTTTCCTGCCATAACTTGTCATTTTCTTTCTCCTTTTTCTTTCCTAAATTTTGTATTCAACCTGTACCGTCTTTTTCAGCATTATATCTTTATATATTAATATATAAAGACATAACTACCAGCCAATAAAGGTCCTTCCTGTTGCCTTTTTTTCCTTTCCGTCTTGCTCTGTCAACTCTTTATCCTGGTCCTTTTTATTGTCCTCTTTGTACCTCTCAGGATAGAGAATTTTTCCGTCTATTTCCTCTAATCCCGTATCGCGGATTATCTCATCATCCGAATCAAAATCAGCTAGGCACCGTAGGGGAAAATTCAACCGCGCTTGCGCTGCGACTGCGCAGGCCCCGGCTGTTACATTTGCCAGATCATCATGGCTTCCTGCAGGATGAGAAATAATCTCATTGCCCCCGGATCCTGTGCGTCTTTCCAAATTTGCCAGTTGCAATTTCAGCTTTTTAACGTCAAGGATAATGACTTTATCGTTAATAACCCCTGGTATAAAGGCTGCGTATAAGTCACTGGCTGAAAGTTTACTATACGCAACCTGAATACCAGTTTTTCTGAAGGCTTCCTGGACCCAGGCCCCGGCATATCTATCACTATTGACAGTTGAGATCCGAAACGCCTTTAAAGTCTCTGCAAATCGTTTAACTACGGATTCCGGGGAAAATGGGGCCTTGTTTTCAAGGATCAAATCAAGGATGATCTTCTCCCCCTCTACATGACTAATTCCCAAAGTCATGGAATCAACCCGGCCCCCTGAAGGATCGCAGAAACTATGGTATTTATACCGGGGATCATAAGGCCTGGAAAATACCCCCTTTGCTGATATCCTCTCAATATCATCCATTCCTAAATAGCTTTCAATATCGCCTCTAAATTCACTGAGATATTCACTCTTGTATTTTGAAGGATCGCTTTTAATCTGTTCAGCGATTACATTTTTGTCAACTGTAGGATTCATGTCAACAGTTGAGGATTTCCAGATTAAAGGTCCTGTATCTTTTCCATAAAATTTCTTGTACTGGTCATATAGCAAGCCCCTTTGCATCGGCTGAAGATATACCAATCAACATGCTGTCTTTGACTGTCAACATACTTGGCCGGACTGCTGCGACAACTTCCAGGTCTGGATTTGCGCTTTCCTCACTCCTCCAGAAACACAACTCTTCTAAAATCGCTGCAATAACCGAATAGCCTCTGAGTGTCCTGAAATTCTTTGTTCGAACTGCTATTGTGATTCCGTTATTTAGCTGAATTTCCCAGGTCAAGTTTTTCTTGATTAAACTCTTTAATCTGGGCGATCTTTCCAGGATCCCGGAGATATAGCGTTTTAATATCTTGGCCTGTTCTTTATCATTTGCTATTAAAAATATATATCCCTGTTCTCCCGGACTTAAAACCTTGCTCCAATCCCGGCTGGTCGCAATATAACAGGCCAAAAGTGATGAGATCTTACTTTTCCCGGATCTCCGGCCGGATAGAACATAACTAATTTGCTTTGCTTTCCCTGGCCTGGGCCTATTCCCTGTATGTTCTTGGTATATCTTACCCTCTTCCGCGCTCATTTCCAGGCCAAACAGAGCTTTTAAATACACTTCCCAGGCCCCCCAGGTCCTTAGATCCTCAAAGGAATTTCTGAATATTTCCCTGGATCTCATACTTTCGATAATATTCATAATATCTCACTCATAAAAAGGCCCTCTAATCGATTTTAAAGGACTTTTATTTATCGACTTAATACCCCCTTGCTGTATAAGCCTTTTTCCCTGGTGCCTTGCCTGGGTTTGAATTTTCCATATTTTACAGGTCCTCAATACCCTCTGAGTCTTCCAGGTCATCAAAATAATCAAGATCCTCTTGATCCTCTTCAAGATCTGGGAAATAATCAAAATCCTTTAATGCAGTTACCAAGTCAAAATCCTGTGGATCGATCAGCTTTTTTACTATTTCCCTGTAGGCTTTAAACCTCAGATCTAAGGCAAATTCCGAATTATCTGGATCTCTTGTTCCAAAGTTTTTCATTGTTATAGATCCTCAAGGTATTTAATGGGATCCTGGCCATTCTTGGACTCGAGTCCCAAAAGGGCCAAGTGCCTTTGTATCGAATTTCGATAAGCCAAGTAACTATGCTTGAGTGCCGGGGCTACGTCTGGCCCTTGCATAACCTCAGTCCCTCTGATATATTCCTCAATAGATCGAGTTATTGCTAAGAGATTTATAACAGCGTCAAGTAGGATCATTTGCTGAGTCGTTATTTTAGCAATACCTCCCAGATCACGCATTAAATCATCCCGGATCTTGGACAAATACTTTCTCACCGCAGGTGCTTTGACAGAACTATAGCCTGCATGGACCGGAGGCCTCCCTCTTCTTGAATATTTATAACTTTTTTCCTCTTCCATTATTTTTCCTATTGTCAGATTCAACCCTACGGTAAGTATAAAACGTCACTTGTCAACTGTCAGTAGTAAATTAGTAACAAAATTGACAGAAAGTGTATAAAATGTTCCGGCTAAAAAACGGTTTTTTTATGCCTTGTAAGTGATAGTAAATAAAGGATATACAATTCCTGACACATAACTACTATTATGTAAACTATAATAACAATTTCAAGCGATTAATTTTAAGTATTGAACCAAAATCAAAAACTGAAAAATTTGCAGGATTTATCGGCTGCGCAGCAGACGTAAATTCTGGAGATTGGTAAGGTTAAATCTACGATTTCGCTAACGTCATTCCTAAAAGTTTATTGTCACTTGGCACACTACTCCCAAATTTGCAGATAAATATGTTAAGCACCTCGTCACCCCCAGCGACTTAAGCCCTCGGAAGCCTCAGGCAAGCGAGCAAGGCTCGCTTTCAAAAGCAAGAGAAAATCAAAAAAAAAACCAGGAAAAGAATGAATTAATCCGCTATGACTGAAGGCTTAAACAAAACCATCTCTCTATAAATATCTCAGCGAGAAAAAAATGCGGAATATTTTAATTCTAAAAACACAAAGTGATGGGAGAGATTTTGTAGTTGAGTTCGATAATTAACTGTATACTTAGTATACTCCCAAAACGGCGAAAATTGTCCAAGTTTTTTTCAATATTTTTTTGCTTTTGTTTGGTTTTTTGTTGAAAACAATAGGGTTACGGTTGATATTTATTTTCGTGATTATATGGATTCCAAACTTTTACTAGATGGTTTTCATGGATAGCCTTTTAATATAAGCAACTTTTTGATGGCTTTTATATTCTTATATAGGAGATGTTGCAGACTTTTGTTTCCTAAAGCTTTAAGCTTGGATTTAATCTCGGCGTTTGTATATCCAGCTCGTTTACCATTAAGTACTATCCTTCCTTCAGGGGTTAGACTCTCTCTCTCCAACTTTTTGATATCAATCCTTAGATCTTCTTGATACTGCCTCTCTCTCCGTGATGGATTTTCCTCTGCTATCTTTGCAAGTCGGTTTTGGTCTTCTTTTTTTGTCATGCGCTCTGGGTGTGGGTGGCTCAGAATTATCTTGTCCTTTGCGATGTATTTCTTCAGAAATGTCAAAGTCATTTGCATAACGAGACCGCCTGTTATAGGTCTTCCGTCACGTTTGTAGACCGCCCACCTCTCTTTGACGTGAACCCGCGCTACGTTATCAAGCTCATCCTTTATCTGTAGCCTGATTTTGGGATATTTTTTGAAGCGCTTAAGCGGTTTTTCTCTCCACTTCGATGTTTCAGAAAAATGCTCAAGTTCCTCAGTGTGAAATGATAGACGTGCAAGTTCGTTTAGATAAGCTTGGTTCTTATCAAGTGCTCCCTTTTTGCTCTTAGCCTTTTTTTGGTTTTTAATTGCTAACTTTATCATGTTTTTCCTCCATAAAAATCAGTGGACCTTTATCTTGCAGAGCATGCCCTGATGTCTTTCAATTAGGAAAGGTCAGCGGTATATATTATCAGCGACCGAAAATTTTCAGGAAATTGTTAAAAATTGGCAAACGCGCCTCACTATATTTTTGCCGGAGACGGTAAAGTTTACGAACTTATGGACATACATTACACTCTCAAAAAGTTGGAATTTACTGGGAGATTACCCGCTATGACCGTGCCTAAGAACCTTTACCGCAAATGCGACTTTATATTCTATCTACAACAATGATTACACTATAAATTTCCATCGTTAATGGTTTTATTTGAAATAAAATTAAATTTATTTCCCTTACTTTTAATTCGCTAAATGATAGTAATTAAAAGGATTATGGGAATTCAAACTGAAAAAACCGCTAAAAATGATGGATTTTTATTGAAAAAAATCCAAATTTTCCTGAAAAAAAAGCCTCGTTGATAATATATACAGGGAATTTTTGGATTGAGGGAAAGAAATGACAAGATCAAATGTAATTAAAAAGAAATGCTTTTCCACAATTTCGAGGCTTGAAAATAGGTAGATTAAATCTACCGATGAGCAATCTGACGATTCAAATTTTGAAGTGCCAGGAATATTTTCTGGGAGGACAACGAAGCAGTTTGCTAGCTTACACGTCATTATTTGGAGTGTGTATCTACAAAAAGTGAAGTTGAATTTTATTTAGGAGGATTAATGTTAAACAAGAAAGATTTTGAGAGTTATAGTTACGCTTTTGAAAGGTATCTTTTAAGCTTAAGAATGAAATTGCGACGTATGGAAGAACAGGAAGAAGATGACCTTCTCAGGATTTATTATAATCATCTTGGAAACACTATCTGCCAATTAAACTATGGAATTAATGAGTCGATTCATTTAGGCAATTGGACTTCTCTCATCGAAACATTTACTGAAACTGGAATATTTTTCCAGACAAGGGAGGATGCAGAAAATTTCATAATATCAATAGCTTCAAATAGGATAAGGGTAGAGAGAAAGTCATAGATAAAAGAATGGGATAAGCCTTTAAGGACTGGAATTGAAATGAATACCCTACTCACAGTAAAAGAAGCAGCTTCTTATTTGAGAGTACACCCTAACACTCTCTATAAATGGGTGGCTGAAGAAAAAATCCCCCATTTGAAGTTTAATGGATTACTGCGATTTGAACTAGATAAAGTCACGGAAAGTCAACGAAATCTCAAACAAAATAACGATCTTTTAAATCTTCTTCCAAAGGTTGACTTATCACTTGAAAATTATGATAGAATGCTTCTGAAAGGAGATAGCGCTGTGAGTAAAAAAAAGCAGCGCTGGAATTATGGTTTTGGGGCAGTTTATTCAAGGATAACAGCCCAAGGAAAAAAGCGTTGGTATATCGACTACAAATTAGGAGGCAAAAGAATTAGACAGGTCGTCAACGCAGCTCAGGCTCGAGCTGATGCTGTGTTTGTTCTTCAGGAGAAAGTCGCGGCATCTTTCAGTGATTCTCATAACTTGAAGCGGAGGATAAAAAAACTTAAATTTTCAGAATTTGCTGAGATTTACCTTGATGATTATGCCAGGACAAACAAAAAGAGCTGGATGGACGACAAGTACAGGATTGAAGCTAATATGAACCCATTCTTTGGTGAGTATTATCTTAAGGACATATCTCCCTTGCTTATTGAGAGGTATAAAACAGAACGGCTCAAATCAGGAGTTACAACGTCAACCGTAAACCGTGAGCTTACTATTATGAAAAAGATGTTCAATCTGGCAATCGATTGGAAGCTGGCCAAGGATAATCCATTCTCTAAGGTGAAGTTATTTTCAGAAAAGGATACGCAGAAAGAGAGAATTTTAACCAAAGAAGAAGAGGAGAGGCTATTAGCTGAAAGCCCAGATTACCTGAGATCTATTCTCACAGTTGCCTTAAATACTGGAATGCGGAGAGGAGAAATATTGAATCTCAAATGGAGCCAGGTAGGCTTTGAAAGAGGGATCATCCGGGTAGAGCGGACTAAAAGTGGCAAGAATAGATTAATCCCGATTAATAATGATGTTAATGTAGTGTTAATGAGGATCAGGGACGAGGCTCAGGCAGTAAAACATGTGTTCCCTAATCCGAAGACAGGGCAGCCCTATACAGAAGTCAAAAAGAGTTTCAAGGCTGCTTGTAAAAGAGCTGGGATTTCAGACCTTAGGTTTCACGATTTGAGACACACTTTCGCAACGCGGCTAATCGGTTTAGGAATAGATCTAATTACTGTGAGGGATCTTCTTGGTCATTTTAGCGTAAGGGTCACACAACGGTACACACATTCAAACCAGAATCAGAAAGAGGATGCCGTCCGAAAGTTGAATCAAAAAACCCAGAAAGGGACCAAAAATTCAGAAGCTCTGTCACATATTTGGCACATTTCCAAAGATGAATCCTCTGTAAGACGTGTAACCAACATGTTTTCAATCAATTAAGATGATGCACAGAAAGAGGAACGCCGGCCTGTCACGCCGGAGGTCGCGAGTTCAAGTCTCGTCGGCCCCGCCATTATCAATTTCCCTTCCCCTTCTGCGACAAAATAGATATAAAGCTGGCTGTTATTAGCAAAAGGGGGTATGGTGAGGTTTCCCTGTCCAGCCAGCCAAACAGAGATTATTTATATAATAATTGGCTTTGGTTTGTTTGTCAATCACCTCTAAAGGTGATTTTTTTAGCACTGACTCACCTCCTATTGACAATAATCAGTGATTTAAAATATAATATGGTTTTAAAATATGGGGGCGAATTGGATTCGACGGAGGTAATGAGACAAAGGTTGCATGCCGAGGTTCCATCTTCCTCGTTAAATAAGGTGGACCTAATTAAGTGCAGATTCTATGCCACTTGCTGCCTAAGTATTAGGCATGCCGTTTCTCTGGTGTTTTCCTGTGGCGCCTTAGAGACGTCGACTAGCAGGATAGCAACTCCGGTCTGCTTTGAGCCGGATGAGCGAAATTTCATCAGAGCTGGTTTCATGGTGCCTTTCCTCTTCAGGAGCTATGGAACGAGAAAGAAGAAGAGGATAAGCATGTAGAGACCTTTCGTCGAATATCTTCGGACGCGGGTTCGATTCCCGCCGCCTCCAGAATTTTTGAAAAGAAGTGAGTGCATGATTCAAGGCAAAAAAATGCAAAATATTAAAAGGGCTTTTGTATTTATCATCCTTTTATCTCCAGGAATCTTATTTTTTCAGGATATATCGAATTTAAAGATATCGGTCAAGGATACGGATGATTCCAGCCGGATAATATTAGAGTCTTCCAAAAGTTTAAGTACGAGTATTGAAAAAAGCGGTTCTTATATTATGGTAAGGATCAGAGCTGACCTGCCCTATAAAATTCAGCGACACTCTTTTAACAGCCGGTATATTGAATCGCTGGGGTGGTCTCATGGTGCTGGTTATTATATCCTGAACATCAAAACATCATTAGCAAAATTCTCTTATGTATCTTCAACTCTTAAAGCTCCCTACAGGATAATCATTGATATTATGCCGGAAGGAAGAGGAGAAAGAGAAAAGGGTGAGATAATTATTGAAAGCAGCAGTAATGCCTATTCGGATTCTAATATGGTTGATATTGATCAGGGAGTAAAAACTATTGTTATCGATCCAGGCCATGGAGGTCTGGAAGTCGGAGCCAAAGGAAAGTTCGGGACACTTGAAAAAGAAATTACTCTGGATATCAGCCTCAAACTGAAAAAGATCATTGAACGGAATCTTGCCTATCGGGTTGTTTTAACTCGGGATAAGGATATTGATGTTTCCCTGGATAATCGTGCTGCCAAAGCTAACAATAACCGTGCTTTTGTATTTATCAGCATCCACGCCAATGGATTTTTTCGTAAAGAAGCCCGAGGTTCAGAAACGTATTTTCTAAACTTGAATGCCACAGATGAAGAGGCCAGGAGATTGGCTTATTTGGAAAATAATTCTTCCGAACTTAATACGGTCGAAGGGGAAAATGAAGATGATATAAAAATGATCCTCTGGGATATGGCTCAGGCGGCTTATCTGACGCAAAGCAGTCAATTAGCCGAATTGATCCAGAACGAGCTCAATACCCTGTTAGGGACCTTAAACCGGGGGGTAAAACAGGCACCTTTTAAAGTACTGACCGGAGTAGCCTGTCCAGCTGTGCTGGTTGAAGTGGCTTTTATTTCTAACCCTGACGAAGAACGAAAGTTAATGAAAAGTGAATTTCAAAACAAGATCGCCCTGGCTGTCTATAGAGGTCTTACAAATTTCCTTAAACTGAATTTACAGAAGTGATGACATAAATGAGTGTAAGACAATATGCCTTCCTAATTGCCCTTTCAGTTCTTCTTATTGTTTTAGTTGTTATGTTTTTTAAATGCGGAGAGGAAAAGAAGTTGATTCCGGAAACAGTTAATCAGATGTTAGATTCAGAGGAGATTTCAGGTGAAGAACCCGAAACAAAAAAGGTTTCCCTTTTTTTCCTGGCAGAAGAAGATGACCTTCTGCATCCGGAAGTAAGAGAGATTAAAGCAGATGCAGTTTTGATTCTACAGGCAAAACTAGTGATAAGAGAGCTTATTAAAGGCTCTCGTAATGGAGGTATCTCCCCTATTCCTGTAAAGACAAAGTTACGTGAGCTTTTTATCACAGATGAAGGGATTGCCTTTGTTGATTTTTCCAAAGAGATTCAGGAAAATCAATTTTTTGGTTCCGCAGGGGAAATAGCTGCTGTTTTTTCTATTGTTAACACTCTTGCCTATAATTTTAAGTCGATAAAGAGAGTCTTTATTTTAATTGATGGCAGGGAAAAGGAAACTTTAGGTGGACATATTGATCTAAAGCGGCCTCTTTTGCCCCGTTTTGACCTGGCAGTGAATCTCCCGGGGTCAGGATAGTTGAATAGATTAACGCGGGCAGCAATAGTCGGTTTTCCAAATGTGGGCAAGTCCACTCTGTTTAACCGGCTTTTAAAGCAGAAAAGATCACTGGTGCACTCTTTGCCTGGGATGACCCGGGATTGGGTGTCTGCCTCCTGCAGACTTGAAGATAAAGAATTTATACTGGTTGATACAGGAGGATTTTTTGATTTTGAGCAGGATCCTTTTTCGCGTTTAGTAAAGGGAAAAGCCTGGGAAGCGTCCCAGGATGCAGATATTTTGATCTTTGTGCTTGATGGAAAAAGGGATCTATTACCTGCGGAGAAAGAACTTTATTTTTCTTTAAAGAAACTGAATAAGCCTATTCTAGTAGTTGTAAACAAAGTAGATTCTTTAAGGGGGGAGGAGATACTGGGAGATTTTTTTCAACTCGGGACTGAATCGATTATTCCAATTTCAGCGGAACACAAGAGAAATATAGATATACTGGAAGAGGCTTTAAAGGGAATTCTTCCTGCTACCACAGCGGCGGAAACTGAAGGCAGGCCCTTAAGGATAGCTTTGGTAGGACGGATTAATGTGGGGAAATCATCGATAGTCAATATGTTGAGTGGTCAGGAAAAACTAATTGTAAGTCAGATTCCCGGAACGACCAGGGACAGTACGGATACCTTGATTTATCGGGAGAAAAAGGCATTTTGCCTGGTCGATACAGCAGGCATACGCAAGCTGAGCCGTACACGTGATAACCGGGAAAAGGCAGGTATTATTAAAGCAAAAAAAGACATTATGTGTGCTGATGTAGTTTGCCTGGTTATGGATGCCCAAGAATTTCCTGTCCGCCAGGATACAGCTATTGCTCATTTAGCATATGATTCAGGAAAACCACTGATAATAGCTTTGAATAAATGGGATTTAATTAATAAAGAACACAAACCGGATAAACATTTCAAGGTGAAGGTCTATGAAAAAATGGATTTTATTGCCTATGCTCCGCTGCTTTTTACTTCTGCCTTATCCGGAAAAAGAATTATAAAGATCCTTGATTTAGCAGAAGAAGTATACACTAATGCCAGCAAAAGAATCCCCACATCCAGATTAAATGATTTTTTGTCCAGGGTAAGTGAAGAGCACCCTCCCTTATCCAGAAAAAAAACGAGAATTAAGATAAAATATATGACCCAGCAGAACGTGTTCCCTCCTACATTTATCCTTTTTACCCATTCTGCGGCATCTTTCTCCCCTGCGTATGAGAAATATTTTATCCACCGCCTACGAGAAAAGTTGGGTCTGGAGGGAACTCCCATCCGGATTCAGCTTAGACAGAATTGAGGAAATATTGGGGTGTTGAGTTTAGGTTTTTCCTTGACTTTAAGGAGATATTCGATTATAAAATTCTTTTAAATACAATGAAAAGATTTGAAGTTTAAGGAGGTCGTTATGTTTCGAAAAGACATAAACACTTTGCTGCTGGTTCTTGTAGCTGTAGCCGTAGTTTTTTCCTTTACCAGTTGTGAGAAGCTCAGCATTAATAAACTTAAAGCAAACCATTACTTCTCTAAGGCTAACCATAATTTTACAGAACAGCATTACCATGATGCTATTGAAAATTATGAGAGAGCATTAGAGTATAATCCTGAATTAATTGAAGCTTACCGTTTTGTGGGGGAGGCATATAAAAAGCTTTATAAACCAGGATTGGAAAATGAAGCTAATAATGAAAGGGCCCAGCGTTCTTTGGCTGCCTTGACTAAAGCTCTGGAAATCAATCCTGGGAATAAACAGATCATCCATTCTCTGGGTGATATGTATGACAAGATGAGGAATTTTGAGGAATCAGAAAAGCTGTTTTTAAAGATCCTAGAAATGGAACCCACAAACATGGACAATTATTATGTAGTTGCTAACTTTTATAAAAGATATGCCGGTGAGGATAATGACTATGGCGAACGGGCTAAGTCGATGTATTTGCGCAGGATTGAGACCGACCCGGTGAATCCCCAGGGATATGCTTATTTAGCCCAGTATTATGATGAAAAAACCCCCCGGCCGGATTTTGATAAAGCAAATGAAGTGCATAAGATCCGTTTAAAATTAGAGCCGGATAATTATTTGGTCTGGTATGCGATCGGAGTAAACCGTTTCTGGAAAGCTTTCCGCTTGCAGAATGTGCTGAAAAGGGCAGAAAGAATTGCCCTGGCAAATGAAAGTGAAGTTGCCTTAAAGAAATCCCTTGATCTTGAGCCATCTCACTCTTTTACTTATTCATACATCAATCTGGTTTACAGGAATGTTTTTGCAAAACTGTATCCGGAAAGAGAAACGACATATATAGATAGAGCAGATACTTGGGACGCAAGATTTAAAGAGGTCAGAAAGAGAGAGCTCGAGAGAGATCAACTTGAAAAAGAATTGAAGAGCGGCGAGATCCACTAATCTGCTTGCTGGTTTAAATAAAGACTATAGATTTCTGATTGGGGCTGAATTGGAAACAGTTTGGCCCCTTTTTTTATTGATTATGCTGGGTTAGAGGATGGATGAATTAACTTGAAGAATTCAGATTATCATCATGAGGATATAGTTGACATTTGCCCGAAGATTTAGTATATTTTTGCATCACTGTAAGTATTCTTTTATCATCATATATGCTTGAGTAATGCATAATAAGGTTTAAAGTAATGAAAACATACGTTCCAAAAAAAGAAGAGATTGGGAAAAAATGGTGGTTGATTGATGCTGAAGGGAAAATTCTTGGGCGGTTAGCTACAGAAATATCAATTATACTTCGAGGGAAAAGAAATCCCAAATATGTGAGTTTCATGGATTCAGGAGACTTTGTAATTGTAGTTAATGCTGAAAAGATCAGAGTCTCGGGAAATAAACTGGAGCAAAAAAAGTATTATTCCCATACCGGATACCCGGGAGGAATAAAAGAAAAGACTCTTAAAGAGTTATTAGATAAAGAACCTGAGGAAGTTATTCGAAAGGCTGTCCATGGAATGGTTCCCAAAAATAAACTAGGTCGAGCGATTTTAAAAAAACTTAAGGTCTATAGCGGCCCGAATCATCCGCATGATTCTCAAAAACCCCAGGAATACCAGTTTTAGGAGGAATCTTGAGCTTAATTCAATACTATGGAACAGGACGCAGAAAAACATCCGTTGCCAGAGTCTTTCTAAGGCCGGGTAAAGGTGATATAACTTTATATGTTAATAAAAGGCTCCGGCAGTTTGAGGATGTTTTTGGCCTGGATAGAAACAAACAGAAGATTAAAAAGCCGCTGATGCTGACTGAGACTGATAATAAATTTGATATTTTCATCCGAGTAAACGGAGGAGGAACGACAGGCCAAGCAGAAGCTATACGTTTAGGGATTACTAGGGCTCTGGTTGAGTTTAATCAGGAATTAAGGCCTACTTTAAAGGAAGCCGGGTTGATTACCAGAGATGCCCGTGAAAAAGAAAGAAAGAAGTATGGACGGTTAGGTGCGCGTAAATCACCACAATATCACAAGAGATAAGATGGAGGATCAAAGTTGGTTTCAGTAACAATGAAAGAGCTTTTAGAAGCAGGCGTTCATTTTGGCCATCGGACTAAGCGATGGAATCCAAAAATGAAGGAGTTTATTTTTGGTCAGAGAAATGGGATATATATTATTGATTTACAGAAAACAATAAAAATTTTTAGAGAGGCTACAGATTTTATTGAAACCGTTGCTTCAGAAGGAAAAGATATCCTTATTGTCGGGACAAAAAAACAGGCCCAGGATATTGTTAAAGATTATGCTTTGCAGTGCGAATCATGTTATGTCGATCAAAGATGGATGGGCGGATTGCTTACTAATAATAATGTAATCAGAGGGAGTGTTGACAAGCTGATAGAGCTGGAAGAAATGAAAGAAGACGGGCGTTGGGACCTGCTTTCAAAGAAAGAGCAGTCCAAACAGGATAAAGTCTTTAAAAAATTGTCAAAAAATTTAGGCGGTGTTAAAAATATGAAAGGAATGCCTGGTGCTCTGATAGTAATTGATTCAACAAAAGAAGATATTGCTATTGCAGAAGCCAGGAAGCTCGGTATTCCAATTGTAGCAGTGGTTGATACTAATGCTGATCCGGATGGGATTGATTATCCTATTCCCGGCAATGATGATGCTGTCAGGGCTATTGAGTTATTTACATCCAAGTTATCCGAAGCAATTATGGAAGGCAAAAAAAAGAGGATGGAGAAGGAGTTGGTTGAGGCAAAGCAAGAAGAGGAGGAAGCTCTGAAAGCAGAAGCTGAAGAAACCGAAGAAGATAAATCTAAAATGCCGGAGAAGACTGCAGAGGAAATATTAAAAGCCGGCAAAAAAGCTATTACAGCTTCAGCCAAAAAAGAAAAACCTACAACAAAAAAAGAAGAAAAGGATGCTCCTGAAAAAGAGGCTGTGGCTGAGGAAAAGGTTGCAGCTGAAGACAAACCTAAAAAACCTTCTAAGGAGCCGGAAAAATCTGAAAAAGAAGAGAATGCATAATGGTGGATATCGCAGCAAAACTAGTCAATGAGTTAAGGCAGCGCACAGGAATAGGAATGATGGACTGCAAAAAAGCTCTCCAGGAAAGCAATGGCGATATTAACGAAGCAATTACCATTCTCAGGAAAAAGGGATATGCTCGGGCCAAGGATAAAATGAGCCGAGAGGCTTCTGAAGGTATTGTCGGGTCCTATATTCATATGAATAACAAGCTGGGTGTTTTAGTTGAAGTTAATTGTGAATCGGACTTTGTCGCCCGCACTGAAGATTTTCAGCAGTTGGTAAAAGATATTGCCATACATATAGCTGCTGCAAATCCTAAGTATCTTTCTTCGGAAGATATCCCTGAAGATATATTAGAGCAGGAAAAAGAGATAATCCGGGAACAGTTCAAGGATTCCAATAAACCTCCGGAGATCATTGATAAAATTGTTACGGGGAAATTAGGGAAATTTTATTCAGAGGTCTGTTTATTAGACCAGCCGTTTATTAAAGACGACAAAGTATCTATTACTAAACATATTGCATTTTATATAGCAAAATTGGGAGAAAATATAAAAGTGCAAAGGTTTGCCAGGTTTGTATTGGGTGAGTCCTAATATTTAAATATGCCGAAGGAACAGCCGAAATTTAAACGAATTTTATTAAAACTATCCGGCGAATCTCTTTTAGGCAGCCTTCCTTACGGAATTGATCTCGAATCTGCCCGAGCTATTGTTTTAGAGATTAAAGAAGTCTATAATCTCGGGGTTCAAATAGCAATAATGATCGGGGGTGGAAATATTTTTCGAGGAGTCCGCGGAACAGCCATCGGGATGGAGCGGGCTTCAGCAGATTATATGGGGATGCTGGCAACTATTATGAATGGTATTGCCCTGCAGGATGCGTTTGAAAAAGAGGGAGTGCCTGCCCGGCAGATATCTGCTATCGAAGTTAAAGCTGTGGCTGAACCCTTTCTTAGGCGGAGGGTGATCAACCATCTTGAAAACGGAAGGATAATAATTTTTACAGCAGGCATAGGCAGGCCTTTTTTTACTACAGATACTGCTGCCGCCGAAAGGGCCCTGGAAATAAATGCGGAAATCATTCTGAAAGCTACTAAAGTAGACGGTGTTTATTCTACTGACCCAATGAAGGATAAAAATGCGAAGCGGTATACTTCTATCAAATACCTGGATGTGCTGAAACAAGGATTAAAAGTAATGGACGCAACTGCCATTTCCTTGTGTCAGGATTACAAGCTCCCAATTTTGGTTTTTAATCTAAGGAAAAAGGGAAGCATTAAAAAGGCAGTACTTGGGGATAAAATCGGAACACGGATTTATTGAGTCTTTATTCCCGGTATCTGACCTTAGTAATATAAAAAAGGTATAAGCTAATGGTAAAAGAGGAATTAAAGGACCTGGAAAAAAAAATGAAAGGTTCTGTGGAGCATTTTCGTAAGTCATTGAGCAAGCTCAGAACCGGAAGGGCGAGTATAAGCGTTTTTGACGACATCAAAATTGATTATTATGGTACTTTGAGTCCAATTAATCAGGTGGCTACGCTTGCTGTTCCTGAAGCGACATTGATCACTATTCAACCCTGGGAAACATCAGTGCTGGAAGCCATAGAGAAGGCAATTCGAGCAGCTGATTTGGGACTTAATCCAATAAATGATGGGAAAAGATTGAAAATTTCAATCCCTCCTCTGGATGAAGATCGGCGCAAGGAAATTGCCAAATATATTCACAAGATCATGGAAGAGGAGAAAACTGTTATCCGCAATATGCGAAGGGAATCCAAGGAAATGATTGAGCTGCTGGAGAAGGAAAAAGAGATCACAGAAGATGATAAGTACTGGGGATATGATAAGCTCCAGGAAATAACTGACCAGACTGTTGAAAAAATCGAAAAACTTGCGTCCGCAAAAGAGAAAGAGATACTGGAAATTTAAGAGAAATTAAACTGCTTTCCTGGCAAACCAGTTTTCCCGGGTACCGAATTTTGTCCGGATAACCACTCCCCATCCTATCAGACTTAAGATAAAAGAGAACAACGGCCCTAGTATTGGAATAAGACCGATTATTGTGACCGATATGAATCCGATTATTACAGCTAAAAATGGGGATGGGTGCTTTTTATTAAAAGCTCTGGACAGGCTTTCTCCGAAGAAATAAAAAAGAATGACCTGCCCGAGTATTTTAATGACAATACCAATAATCACTAGGGAGAACAGAATCGGTATACCTATAATTATCAGGGAGAGTAAAGCGGAAAATATTACCAGCCCGGTAAATATGATAAGACTTATAATCCCGGTTCCGAGAACCGGCCAGAAAGATGACCTGACCTGAGACGAACCAAATATGACCTGGCGAGGGAATATAACTGTTAAGATAACAGCCGGGATAAACCATATAAATGACATTATCAATTTTACGATCATCAGGAAGGGAATAAGAGATATTCCCGCCTTGCCTATCATCCCTTCTTTTAAGATCGCAAAAAGATCATCTGAAGTGTTAAAATAGATGGTGTCGCCTTTGATAATAGTTCCCGGCTCTTTTGTGAGAGTGCCGCCGATGGAAACAACATCTCCTGTGATAGTGGCAGTTGACTTTAAGGTAATGTCTGCTCCTATTCCCAGGACAACGTCTCCGACCTCGCCTTCTACAGTGATTGTGCCTCCGAAGGCTATAGCATTTTCTTTGATTTTTCCTTTAATAAGAATGTCGCCGCCGAAGGTGATCACATTGTTCTGGACTTGATCTTGGGCGACAATTATATTGTTTTTGAATAAAATATTTTGCTGTCCGTTAAGAGGGGCAAACCCAACGAAAAATAATAGCAGGGCAAAGGGGAATATTATCTTTTTATTCATAATGTTCTCCAATCGATAATTTTTTTCAATCCGTAAAATATTATTGTAAATATGGCCAGAGAAAGGATGATTAGTATTACTTGGAATTCAGGACCAAGGATCGAGGTAAGACTGGCCAGGCCGTTAAATATTTGCTGGATACATTGAGAAATTATTTTTATCAGAAGGACAGCAAGTTTACTTATCTTGGCGGATAGAACCAGGGCATCCTTTAAAAAATTCAATACTGAATGGTTAAGGTTGATGAGGATATTTACCAGGTTTTGTCCGGAGCGTAGAAATAAGATCAATAGTGCTGTGAGCATAACGGATAAACAGGCGGTTACAGCCAGGATCGAGGCGCGAACTGGAATTTTTAAGAGGAATATTTGTCCCATAACCTGCTTGGAGAAATCCTGAGGCACCTTTAAAGATGGGAGGCTTTCTGCAGCCTTTATAAAAACTCTTCTTTCTTTGACTGCTTTCCGGCAGAGAGGGCATTCTTTTAAATGTTTTCTTATAAGTGCGGTTTCAGGCTCTGGCAGTTCTTTTTCAAGATAGAGGTATATCTGGTTGCTGTGAAGGCACTTCATCTCATATCCTCCATTTGCTTACGGATCAGTTCTTTAGCCTGAAAAACCCGGTTTTTTATTGTTCCAACCGGCAAGTCCTTAATCTCTGCAATTTCTTGATAGCTTAACTCATTGATGTGCCTCCAGACAAATAATTCTCTCAGGTGAAGCGGAATCTTTTCCAGAGCTGTTTCAATTTTCCCCTTTATCTCCGAGAGCTCGTATTTTTTATAAATAGAGGTTTCTTTAGAAGGGATCTGAATGGGAGGCGGGGAGTCTTCTTTTTCGGGCTGCTGGTCTATTGAAAATGCTTTGATCTTTTTCTTTCTCCAATAGTCGATTATATAATTGGATGCGATTTTATAAAGCCAGGTGCTGAATTTATAACGAGGACGATAGGAATAAAGGGAGGAAAAGGTTTTAATGAAAACATCCTGGGTTAATTCAAGCGCAAGTTCATATTCTCCAACTGTACGTCCGATATAGTTTAAAAGCGGCTGCTGGTATTTTTGAACGATCATCTCGAAAGCCTCTTGTTTGCCGGATAGAGTTTTTTTTACAAGCTCTTTATCTTCATGCAATGGAGGACATCCAGCCCTCTTAAACTTATACGTAATTGAGGGCAAATGGTTTTAGCCTGACCTATTCATAAAAAAATGGCGATGACCTAATTATTATTTTCTTTTCAGGGATATGCGAGATTCTTTTGAGAATGATTATTGAAACATTTTTCTCGTTTTCATTTTTAATTTTAATCGCCATTTTTTTACCAAAGGCGAGCCGATTTTACTGTATCTGCTTCGTTACAGGGCACTTGCGGTGAAGTACCACAGCTTCATACCCTGTGCCTCGCATCTGCAGCAACCTC
>JAUVXM010000099.1 GCA_030603565.1 Candidatus Aminicenantota bacterium | reverse complement strand
ATGGGATTTGTTTCCCATGCGATTGCCACCTTAGTTCTTTATGCAAGGATGAGCGGCCATGGCCAAAGCTAAGATAAAAAACAACATACGAAAACTCCGGTTTGAGAGTGGTGAGATGACTCAAGAGGAACTTGCAGATCGTGCTAAATGTACACGGCAGACGATCATTGCCCTTGAACAGGAAAAGTATGTGCCATCTTTAGCATTGGCATTTAGGATCGCCCGAGTGTTTAATGTTTCGCTGGATGACGTGTTTGAGTATCAAGAGGGTGATGGTTCTTGACAGTTATTCCGTCTATTTATCAGCCAGGGTAAAAGCAGTTAAATAAGTCAGGCGGATGATCTTTTGCATAAAGTTTGGGCTGGCTTTTTCCACAGAATCAGTAGGTTGGTGGTAATCCTCAGTCATGGCAGCAAAGAAAAATACCCAGGGACGTTTGTTCATGGCAAAAGGAGCATGATCGCTGCCTCCCATCGCACTTTCGGTTTTTCTCAGGTGAAGTGAGAGGCCGACATGCTGATTATTAGCTCTTAGAATGTCGTCTAATTCCGGTGACTCGGCTGCATAAGAAAGACTGATGAAGTTTTTTATATCGATTTTTTCCATCATTTCTTTTGAAATATCCATACCGAACATCCTGGACATTCTTTTTAAACCGGCTTGATCCCACTGTCTGCTTATCATATCCAGGTTCAAACAGGCCATAGTCTTATCCAAAGGAAAGAAGGGGTGGCTTACATAATATCTCGAGCCCAGCAATCCTTTTTCTTCTCCGGTCCAGAGTGCAAAGAGGATTGAGCGTTTGGGTTTGATTTTATTTTTGGAGAATGCTTCAGCTACTTCCATTACGCCGACCGAACCAGAACCATTATCATCTGATCCGTTATAAATATAATCACCCCGTTTACCGAGGTGGTCGAGGTGGGCTCCGATTACGATTACTTCGTCTTTAAGTTTCGGATCCGAACCTTCAATATAGCCAAGGACATTCCGGCTCCCTACCAGTCTGGTTTCAGCCTTGTTTGTCAGGGTTAAACTTACACCCGAAAGGGGCATGGAATGGGATTGGAGGCTTTTTTCAATTTTTCCCTTCAGTGTTTTAATGTCCTGGCCAACATAATCCAGGATAATGTCTGTCATCTCCCGGGAGATGCGGATTGTAGGAATAGTATCCCAGGGCATAGGTAATGAATCTCCCTCGATAAGGGCTATATTTCGGCGTTTACCGGGTATTATCGGACGTTCGTCACTTACTTTTCGAGAAGCTAAGACTTTCCCCGCTACATCGGAATTTTTGTTGGGGGAGTTTTCTACCATAAGGATAGCCACTGCCCCTAACTTTTTAGCTAAGCTACTTTTAGGCGATGTCATCCGCCGCATACGGCGGGGGGGATTATATTTTTCTTTTAGCTCCCCCTTATTAAAGGGAGCGTCAGGGTCATCTTTGCCCGGAGTTTCCGACAGCATCATAACGATTTTTCCTTTGACATTGATGTTTTTGTATTCGTCAAATTTTAATGATTTTTCCTGGATGCCATAGCCGACAAAAACGACAGGAGCAGTTAAGGTTTGGGTTCCGGAGGCAAAATAGGTGTAATCCATATTAGGTAAAAAAGTGCGGCTTTTTTTCTGTTGTCCTTTTTGCCATTCAACCCGGATATCACCTGAGTTTCCCAGAATCTCCCTGAATCCAATATTCTGAAAGTAACTCCGTGTTGGCTTTTTAGCTCCTTGCATGGCAGCAAACATGCCGCCTGCTGCCGGCCGAGTGAAGTCTCCGGCAGGTTTGATTCCCCAGAGAGTGAACATACTGGCAACATATTCTGCTGCTATATCATGTCCTAGCGATGCTGTGTCTCTTCCCTCAAGCAAATCGGAAGAGATAAATTTTAAATAAGCAATGGCATCCTTTGCAGTTATGGAATCAAAGCCTGTTTTGACTTTTTCCTGAACAGGCTGGGTTTTTTCCACCAGGCATAGATCAGCCATAGGATCGGTTTTTTTCTTTTCTTCGGCCTGCTGGCCGCTAAACAAAGCGAAAGAAAAAGCACAAAGAATAAGAAAGATAAGCATTGTTTTTTTCATTTTAAACCTCCATTTAATTTGATATTCTAATTTTATGTATCCGGTTATATTCAGTCCGGAACAATTCTTCGTATTTCTTTTTTGTTTCACTCCAAATCTTCCCGGGTAAGACCTGAAGTGGATTGTAAGGGGAGAATTGAGACATGCACCCGCCCGGGGCGAAACCAGAAATTATTTTTATGTTTGACTTCAGCAGTGCCGTCCACAACAACCGGTAGAATAGGTTGCTGTGCCTCAGTGGCAATGCGTAAAAATTCATATTTAAAGTCCTGGATCACAGGCTTTTCACAGCGGGTTCCTTCTGGGAAGATTATAAGGCTGGCTTTCCCTGATTTAAGTTTCTGGGTTCCCTTCATAATATATTTTCGTGCTTGTACCCGGTAACTGATATGACCATTATTTATAGGCTTTATTTATCCTATATTTTTAAGGAGATTTCAAGTAAAATTTGAAAATGGGGACAGGGTGCTTTTTTGGGCCAAAAAAGCACCCTGTCCCCATTTTCATCACAGTTTCTGGGATGCTTCCATAACGTAATAATTTATTGTAAAATAATAACTAGAATTATTCATAAAGGAAAATTTAATAGAAAACAGGATAAAAGGGAGATAAAATGGAAAAACATGTACAGCTTATAGGAATTTTCTGGATCGTTCTGGGATCAATTAGCTTTCTGGCCGGATTTATTATTTTTGGGGTTTTACTTGGAATTTCATTTTTCCCTGATTTAGGAAATGAAGCGCCCTCGATTTTAAGAATAATAGGCTCAAGCGTGGGGCTGTTCCTTTGGATTCTTTCTGTCCCCAAGATAATCTGTGGTATCGGCCTGCTTAAAAGATATGAATGGGCTAGGATTTTAACTTTGATCGTAGCTTTTTTGGGCCTTCTTAATATTCCCTTAGGTACTGCCCTGGGAATTTATTCTTTTATAATTCTACTTAATAACGATACCATAAAGCTTTTTTCCTGAATTATTCATAAGAAATGTCGATATTTGTGTTACGCCCTTTTATTTCTATATTTTACATTGATTGATATGCAAAGCCTATTTACCATTTCGTTCACAACATAATCTCAATTTATAATCGACATTTCTTACCTTTTAGGCGAGCCGATCTCACCGCATCTGCTTCGTTACAGCGGATTCGCGGTGAAGGACCACAGCTTCATCCCCTGTGCCTTGCATCTGCGGCAACCTCGACTCGTGAATAACCCAGGTCCACCTGAATTATTCATCATGAAAAGCAGGCAAGAGCTAAAATAGTTTCAGCTGCGATTTTTTTTTCTTAGCTGCACCTTTACTTTCTGCAAGCTCGGTCAGCTCTTTTTCAATATTATCCAAGAAGGGGCTGCGGGGCAGTTTATATTCCCTTCCCATAAGGAATCTTTTCCCGGCATGTGAAAGGGTCAACAGTTTCTTTGCTCTTGTCATTCCCACATAGAGCAGGCGCTGTTCCTCACCGCGGTTTGATTTCCGGCTAAAAAGAGAATATGGCAGTAGCCCATCTTCACAGCCTACGATAAATACGCACTTAAATTCCAGTCCCTTGGCAGCATGAAGGGTCATCAGCGTGACTCTCTCTAAATCTTGGCGATATGTGTCTGCCCCTGAACCTAGGGCAGTAAATTTCAGGAATCCTTCCAGGTCCTTGCCAAAGTCCTGCGAAAGCTCAAGTAATTGCTGAAATTCTGTTTTATAGCCAGATTTTTCCTTTTTAAAAATACGGGAGATGATGCCGCTTATAACTGCCTCTACCGGCCTCTCTGTTGCATTATTATGTAAAAACGAGAAAAAGGACATATCGATAGCTCTTTTTTCTGCCAGTTTATCTTTAAGAAAGCGATTTTGGGGATTGGCTGAGAGTTTTAATACATCAATTACAGACTTAACCGGTTCTTCCCGGAAAAATGGAGTATCGCCTATTATCTGGTAAGGTATGCTGTGGTCATGGAAAGCTTTTTCTACAGCCTTCATCTGGCCCTTTATCCGGCAAAGAACGGCAAAATCAGAAAGGCTTTTAATTTCCCCATGTTCCCGGCCGGATGATATGTCACTGTCTATAGAGAAAAATCTCAACCCTCCCATTTTCTCTTCAATTGACCTGGCTGTAAATTCCGCTTCACTTTTGTCAGTAGCCTGGGTAGAAATTGTGATTTTTACCCCTTCTTGCAGACCTTTAAGGAATTCCGGTTTTTTTAAGCTCCCGGAAATTACCTGACTTGAAGCTTTGATAATAATATCAGAACAGCGGTAACTTTGTTTCAATCTGAAAGTAACCGCCGCTGGGTAATCATGGGTAAATTCCCGGATAAAGCGGATATCAGCCCCGCGGAATCCATAGATAGCCTGGTCAGGGTCACCGATAACACAGATATTGGATTTTCCCCCCGGCATAAGTTGTCTGACCATCCGGTATTGAGCAAAATTTATGTCTTGGTATTCATCGATAAGGATCCAGGTAAATTGTTTTCTATATGCGGCCAGAATATCAGGGTTGCTGTTAAAAAGAAGGACAGGGTGATAGATGCAATCATCCAGGTCAAAGGCATTGCCTTTTTTTAAATAATCTTCATATAGCTGAAAGATCATGCGAATTTCCTGGTCTTTCACCTCTCCGGGGAGCTTAAGATCCTGTTTGGCCTCTGAAATTGCTGCAGCTACTATGCCTGCTTTTTTCTGGCTGCAGCCCGATACTTTTTTAAGGACTTGTTGCTTGTCATTTTTATCCAGAATAGTAAAAAGCTCTTTTCTGTCAAACTTTATACTGTGAGTTTTCAGAACAGAGTAACCAAAGGCATGAAAAGTAGAAACCTGGGGCACAGATTCAGATTTGTTTGATTTTAAAAGCAGAGCTAATCGTTGTTTGATTTCATCAGCTGCCTTATTAGTAAAAGTAACAGCCATTATATTTTCAGGGGGCACTCCTTTTTCCTTGATCAGATAAGCAATGCGGAGAGTAAGCGTACGGGTCTTGCCTGTTCCTGGTCCGGCTGTGATCAGGGCCGGTCCGGTAAAATGGCGGACGGCTTTCTGCTGCTCCGGGTTAAGGTCAGAAAGAGAAGAATCCTCCTCCAACATGTGTTTCTTGCTTTCTAAGCTCAGTTGGGCGGGTTCGGTTGAAGCCTGCTGGGAATAAAGCCTCCGATATTCTTTTAGGTCAAAATTTATCAATTTGCGTTTAGGGATGGGCGGTCCTTGTTTTTGGGCTGAAAATAAACCTTGCTGGGACTTTGGATCGAGCGCCTCATTTTCTTTAAAGACTTTGATAACACCATACTCACCGTCATAACCCTCCTTAATTATCACTTTACGGTCCCGCATTCTCTGGATAGCTTCAGCCAGGACAGCCTCTCCTTTTTCCTGAAGTTTATCCAGGGGCATATCCATCAATAGATAGAGCTCGTGTCCGAATCTTTGCAGGAGAGAATGATACTTAGCATCGACTTTTTTAGAGGAAGGCCCGACTCCGAATATTTCAGAAAGGAGCTCCTTAAGTGGGATAATGGAATGAAACGGCAGCCGGTTTGGCCTGAGCGAGAGGTCAGCGCGGTCAGATAATTGAGCAACCCGGTTCATAACGCCTACAGTGACTTTTTTATTACATTTAGGACAGATGCCCTTGTTTTTGAGGGTTTCGAGAGGGTCCCAGCAGAGCGAGCATTTGCGGTGGCCGTCATAGTGATATTTGCCTTCTTGGGGGAAAAGGTCTATTGTGCCTCTGAAATGCTTAGGATCGCCGGTTTTCATGGCTTCTGTTATGGCTTTATAGCAGAGATCTGTGTTGAATATATTGGCATTTCGCCCCAGTTTTTCCGGGGAGTGGGCATCGGAATTTGATATCAAAGTGTAGCGGTCAAGAAAAGTGCAGGTCCAATGCATGGGAGCATCGGTTGACAGCCCGGTTTCTACGGCTGAGATAAGGGGAGTCAGGTCTTCAAAGCATTCTTCGACTGAATCAAACCCTGATTTTGAACCAAGGATTGAAAACCAGGGTGTCCAGATATGAGCCGGGATAAAAAAGGTATCCTCTGATGCTTCCAGGGATATTTCGAGAAGATTCCGGGAATCTAAGCCTAAAATTGGACGTCCGTCAGAGGTTAGATTAGCTCCAATTCGTAAAAGTGCCTGGCGGATTTTCTCCACTGTAGAGAAATTAGGGGCCAGCAGCACATTGTGGACTTTTCTGACTTTTCCGTTTTTTTTATATATGCTGCTTATTTCAGCAGAAAGAATAAATCGTACTTCCCGGTTGAATGAGGGAACAGAGGGTAGATTGATTTTTTTTCTGTATTCTTTTTTAAGCTTAAATAAACCTTCTTCTGCAGGTTCGGTTTTTTCTTTAAGTTCCTCCAACCAGCCTGGATGAGTAAAATCTCCTGTGCCCACAACGGATATTCCCTTAAGCCGGGCCCAGTAATCCAGGTATTCTGGGATTAACTGCTTGCTTGTAGCAATGGAGTTATGAGAGTGGATGTGCAGGTCAGCAATAAATCGCATTTTATCCTACGATTATCATTGATATAAGCTAAAGTCAACCGAATTCTCATTCAGGAGTTCCTGAAAAATTTCGTTCAATTTCATTTAAATATAAGCTTTTATTATCTACAAAGTATCGAATTTATTGGGTAATTAGAGTAGAATGAATTATTGGAGAAATTACTATGAATATAATACATGACACGATCACTTTATCCACCCGTGGTTTTAATGATATGCAAGATATTACAGACAAGGTATCAAACCGGCTCTCTGAACATGGCCTTAAAAACGGAACAGTCACTATTTTTGTCTCTGGTTCAACTGGGGGATTGACCACTATCGAGTATGAATCAGGCTTAGAAAAGGATTTTGCCGAACTTATGGATAAGATAATCCCTCAAGATAGAACCTACCACCATGACGCCCGCTGGGGCGACGGCAATGGCTTTTCCCATGTGCGCGCCTCGCTTTTGGGCCCTTCCCTTACAGTCCCTTTTGTGGATGGGAGGATGACCCTTGGCACCTGGCAGCAGATTGTTTTTATAGATTTTGACAATCGTCCCCGCTCCCGCAGTATTGTCCTCCAGTTTATGGGTGAATAAGCTGAAATAAACCTGGATTATTTATAACCTGAACTATTCATAAAAGATGACTGACATTAAAAATAAACTCAAACTCCTTAAAAAGATACCGGAGTCTCGTTCTAAGTCCCAGGTTGTTCAGGATGCCTGGTCAAAGATAGATAAAGACGGAAAAATCACAACCCGGGAAAAATTGGAACAACTAATCAACCTTAAACGGGATAAACCGGAAAAACCAAAACCTCGTCCATTTGAAGCCCAGGAAAGGGAGCCCTTCCAGTTTACTGAAAATCCTTACAACCTGGACGCACGCTATGGGAAAATCTCAATCTCTGAAGGCCTTGATATCAGTGGAGATACCTTAGCCTTACTCAGCCAGGACGCAGCTTTTAAGGACATTGACCTTTCAACCGCTCTTTTTTTCGACCTTGAGACAACCGGTCTTTCCGGAGGAACAGGAGTAATCCCTTTTAATATAGGCATGGGATATTACCGGGACGATAAATTCTGGGTAGCTCAGTATTTCCTGGGAGAATTGGGGGAAGAAGAACGGATGATCCGGGAGCTCAGCCGGTTCCTGGCTGATATGGATTTTAAGTCTGTCGTAACCTATAATGGTAAAGCCTTTGATATGCCGCTGCTGGAAACTCGTTTTATCCTTTATAGAACTCCCTTAATTCTATCAGAACTGCCCCATCTTGATTTTCTGTTTCCCGCCCGGAATCTCTGGAAACATAAGTATGAAAGCTGCCGTCTGTTCTATCTGGCCCGAGAAGTCTTGATGACTGGCCGGGATGAAGATATTCCTTCGGCGGAGATTCCCTGGCGGTACTTTCAATATCTAAAAACAGGAAATTTTGATCTGATCGAACCTATTCTTTATCATAATGCCGAGGATATATTATCTCTTCTGGGGGTAGTAATAATGGGGGCATCTCTTTTTGCCTCTGACTTGGAGGAAAGGGATGTTGATGCAATGGATTTTTTTGGGGCCGGGAAAGTACTTGAGAAAGTAGGGGAGAGGGAAAAAGCAGCGGATTATTTCCAGCGGGCTTTAAATGGAAGTCTTTCCGAAGAGGCCGGGCTATCAACTAGAAAGAGATTATCTCTTCAGTATAAAAAGAGTCAGAAATGGGAAAATGCTGTGCTGATGTGGCAGCAAATGGCTGCCTCTCAGACTCCCTCTTCAGATCTGCTTTTCTCTTTGCGGGAACTTGCCATGTATTTTGAGCATAAAGAGAAAAAGCTGCTGGAGGCTCAGAGATATGCTGAAGAAGGCTATGTTGTAGCCCGGGGTTTTTCCTCCTCTTATGAAAAAGATTTCATCCACCGCCGCACACGTCTAAATCAAAAGATCCGCAAAGAATCAGAAAAAAACAGGATAGAGAGAGAAGCAACAAAGCAATCTCAAAAGGAAACGTCATAAAAGTTTTTAAACCGGTTAAAAATAGCAAAATCGACGGGGCTGCAATTCTAAAATTATAAGAGACATAATCAACGATGCGTAAATGGTTTTTTCTTCTGGGACTGATCCTTGTAGTCTATCTTTTATCATTGGTAAACAGTAAAAAGGCAAAGAACAAGTCTCCCTTTCTAAAGCATTTCAATGAGGCAATAACCATATTGGTCTGGGCCCTAACTGCGGCTTATGGAATAACTTTTTTTTTATGGCTTTATAGGATGATTTTTAAATAGCTGACCAGGGACTATCCATTTTGCAGGGAGCAATGCAGAATTTAAAAGAACTCGCCTTTATTAACGTGACTTAAGGCGCGAGAGGAGTTTTTTATAGACTTCATCATCTCGCCTGAAACCGACTATGATCACATAGACTTGAATCCGATTTTGCTCAACCTTGTAGATAATGCGGTACTGTCCAACTCGTAATTTCCATAAACCTGCAAAATCTCCGCTAAGAGGTTCCCCGTATTTTCTTGGTTTTGTGGCCAGCTTCTTGCGGATAGCTCTTATGAGCCTCCTTTGATCAGAGCTATCGATTTTTTTAAAATCTTTCTTAAGGACAAGTTCATCTATAACGACCGTGTACATCAGCGGAGACCAAGTTGCTTTTCGACTTCTTCGAGTGGGAGAGTTTTCTTTCCTTTTCTCTGTGCTCGCTCTTTTGCCAGAGTCCCTAAAATATAATCTTCCAGAGTATCAATTAGAGCTTCGATATCTTGGAATTCCTTGTAATCAAGGATGACTCCCACAGGTCTATTGCGTTTTGTGAGAATCACTTTGCTGGATTTGAGCTTTTCTAATATCTCTGCCGTGGCTTTCCTTAGCTCAGCCACACCGACAAGAGTGGTCTTTCCCTCAACAGTGATCATTTGTATCTCCTGAATACCAATTTAATTGTACATATTAAATGTACATTTAACTGTAGATATTGTCAAGTAAAAAAAACAGGCTTGCCACTCTTTTTTATTCTGCTATAATAAGCCCATCCAAATAATGTGCGCCCGTAGCTCAACTGGATAGAGCGTCTGACTACGAATCAGAAGGTCGGGGGTTCAAATCCCTCCGGGCGTACCAGGCTTTACCCCCTGTTACCCAATCGAAAAAAGGCTCGGACCATGCTATCTTATAGATATGATGAAAGATAGCCCTGAATAAGACCTGAGTAGATTCCCTCTTAGCTCAACAATTGCATCAGACATCTTCTTAATATTTTCTTGACTAAGGTCTTCTAGGGAGCTTTGCCTGGTAATCTCATTTTCATGATTTACTCCTTCTATTTATATATTACTTGATTGCATCACAGAATAGAGAGTTTCAGCTTCTCTCTTCTTCTTCCGCAATTTTCAGCAGTATTTCATACAACTCTACTGGAATGCGGATTCCAATTGCTTTAGTCTCTTTGTCCTTTTTGGGAATTGCTTTTCAATGGTCGTGAAAAAGTGAGCCACTTCATGATTTACTCTTTATCTTGTTCTCTCCGAGTTTTCCGCGAAGCCTATAGCTTTTACCCCGGATATTGATAACGACACTGTGATGCAGCAGACGGTCCAAAAACGCTGTGACTATGACCGGGTCATGGAAGAGTTCAGCCCAGTCGGAAAACGCCTTGTTCGAAGTGATGATGGTGCTGGAAAGATAAGAATTTCCTTTTTTGTGCATGCTCCAAATTCTACACTATTTTCCTCTATTTCTAACTGCTGACAACCTGCAATAAGAGTATCACATCCAAACGACAAAATCCAAGACTCAAAAAGAGTAACGGATCAAAGGAAAGCCGCTTGAGGGATAGGAGTGGAAACACCCCTCCCGGTCGGAACCGCCCTCGGAAACAAGAAAATGCAGGTGCGGGTGAAGATTTATCCGGCTTCCAAACGACTGTATCACGGCTATAACCCCGGGCGTAAGCTCTCTGCCTGCAACCGCCTTGAAGTATTAAGTCTTGTGTAATTACTTTTTCAATTCAAGATTCGTGTTGTGTTTTTGCCGGTTAAATGAACGTTAGCACAAAAAATTGAGCTTGACAATGAAGGAAAAAATGGTTAAGGTATGACAATTAGTCATACTTGGAGGTGGTAAAATGTCAACCGCAAAAGTTGCAATTTCAATTGATGATCAATTATTAAAGAAAGTTGATCTTCTCGTTAGGGAAAAAGTATACCCAAATCGGAGTAATGTAATTCAAGAGGCTGTAAAAGAAAAATTAATGAGAATTGATAAAAGTCGACTTGCAAATGAGTGCGCAAAACTTGATGTTAATTTTGAACGATCTATAGCTGAAGAAGGACTTACACAGGAGATTGATTCATGGCCAGAATACTAAGAGGTGAAATATATTGGGCCGATTTAAATCCGACAATTGGACATGAACAAGCAGGATTTAGACCTATACTTGTTATAAGTAATAATATTTTTAATCAAAGATCTGGTACTGTAATAGCATTAGCGATTACTAGTCAAACTCAAAAAGCTGGATTCCCTCTTACATATGAATTAATAAATACAGGGCTTCCGAAAAAGTCTTGGGTAAAAATAAGCCAGATTAGAACGTTATCCACGTTACGAATAAAAGATAAATTAGGTGAGATACAAACCGAAGAATTATATCAAATCATAGATGCTTTGAATGAGATAATCAATGAATGATATTTGGATAATCCAATAATGAGTTATATCTATTGCGGTAATTTACATTAAATATGTGCTAACCCATGGCTGCTAAGGATGCGGCCATGACGGTTCTTTTTCATTTGTTAGTTCGGCTTTGGACGGCTTTCGCCGTCCATGAAAAACAAAACAGTGCAATGACCCCCGAAAATCAAGACACTTATTTCGGTAAATTAAGGTAGAGCAAAAGATTCCAGAAAAAGCGGCTCAATCAGTGCATCGAAACGGAAGTTTAGCGCTAATTCCGACCCGCCCTTTAAAATACGAAAAGAGAGCGGGGGCAGCACAACCTTTCCCCTGCGGAGCTGTTCGATCATCTCCTTTTCTGTTGGTGCTTTCCTGATTTTATTCATTTTCCTGTTCAAGAAAATGACATTTTTTAGGAAAACATACAAGCTTCAATTCATACTGTGCTTCTTTAGGGAAGAATTTCC
>JAUVXM010000044.1 GCA_030603565.1 Candidatus Aminicenantota bacterium | reverse complement strand
GATCAGATCCTGGATACCATGGAGCTCGAGAGGGAGCGCGGGATCACTATCAAGAGCCAGACGGTCACCCTCCCCTACACGGATAAAAATGGTGAAGAATACGAACTCAACCTCATAGACACTCCGGGCCATGTGGATTTTTCCTATGAGGTATCCCGGGCCCTGGCCTCCTGCGAAGGTGTCCTCCTCCTGGTGGATGCATCCCAGGGTGTGGAAGCCCAGACCGTGGCCAACCTGTATGTAGCCATGGAAAACGACCTGGCCATCATCCCTGTCATAAACAAGATAGATCTTATCTCCGCGGATATAGAAAGGACCAGGGCACAGATCGAACATGAACTGGGGCTCGACCCGGACATGGCCATCCTTTGTTCCGCCAAAGAGGGGACAGGGGTTGACGCGATATTCGAAGCCATAGTGAGGCACATCCCTCCTCCCGAGGGCAGTCCCAATGCGCAGCTCAAATCCCTCATCTTCGATGCGCAATATGACTCTTATCGGGGGACTATCATCGCTTGCCGCATCTTCGAGGGGACTGTTAAGCCCGGTAACATTATCCGCCTCCTGTCCAAGGGGGCGACATACAAAGTGGAAGAAGTGGGTCTCTTCCAGATAGCCAAAAAAACCAAAGCGAGCCTGTCCGCCGGGGAAGTGGGATACATCACGGCCGGCATCAAAAAATTGGGAGACACCCGCATCGGGGACACCATAACCCTGGATACGGATCCCAGCACAGAACCCCTGGCCGGTTTCAAAGAAGCCAAACCCATGGTCTTCTCCTCCATCTATCCCATGGCGTCTGATGAGTACCAGTCGCTGCGTGATGCCCTTGAAAAATACCAGCTTAATGACGCCTCCCTGACCTATCAAAAAGACTCGTCAGCGGCCCTGGGACAGGGATTCCGGTGCGGCTTCTTGGGGCTCCTGCATCTGGAGATATTTCAGCAGCGACTGGACCGGGAATACGACCAGTCGATCGTCATGACCGTACCCAGCGTGGAGTACAGGTTTACCCTCAAAAATGGGGAAACACTCACCATCGACAATCCCCATTATTACCCGGATCCAGCCCAGATCCAGGGCACGGAAGAGCCGTACATAAAGGCCTCCCTGTTTTTTCCCGAAAAGTACATGGGTATGGTGATGAAGCTCTGCCTGTCCCGCAGGGGCAGCAATCCTCGCACCAACTACCCGACACCGGAGAGAATCGAGCTCATCATGGAAATGCCCCTGGCCGAAGTCATCTATGACTTCTATGACACGCTGAAGACCATAACCCAGGGATACGGGTCCTTTGACTATGAGCCGATCGATTACAGAGAGAGCGACCTGGTGCGGCTGGATATTCTGGTCAATGGAGAGAAGGTCGATGCTTTATCTCTCATCGTACACCGGGACAAGGCCAGAGACTGGGGGGTCAAGATCTGCGGCCGGCTGAAAGACGAGATCCCCAGGCACCAGTTCAAGATACCCATCCAGGGGGCTATAGGCGGCAACATCATCTCAAGATCCACCATCTCACCCTACAGGAAAGATGTGACTGCCAAGCTCTATGGAGGGGATGTCACCCGCAAGCAGAAACTCCTCAAAAAGCAGAAAAAGGGCAAGAAGCGCATGAAGATGGTCGGATCGGTTATGATCCCTCCGAGCGCCTTTGCCGCTGTTCTAAAGACGAAAGACAGGTGACCTCCTTACCGTCTAACTGCGAATCAATAAGTTAACATGGCCGGAGCGCCAAATAAGGGGTTTATTTTTTACATATTATAGATCCAGGGAAAAGAGAATAGCTTCACCTACCTCCAGAAGTTTCTCTTTTGTAAGAGTCAGTATAAGTGGACCCAATTTATTTTTAGAAACCGTCTGTATATGATCAAAATTAATGGCGCAGTCTTTTGACATACCATCATATTTAGAAAGGAATACCTCGCTGGGAATATCTCTGACTGTTGATGTGATCGGCGCTATTGTAACTTCCCCCAAAACAGCCAGGATGGAATCTCGGCTGAGGATCAATACAGGTCTCCTTTTGTCCGGCGCTTTAAATTTGTACCATCTTATCTCACCTCTTCTCATTCATCCCCCCATTCCTGCTCTTTTTCCCACACGCTGAACTCCGGTTTTTTTGGAGGATAAAGTTCATATCCCTTCCTGTGTTTTTCCTCCAGATGTTTGATGTTGATGCTGTGAACTGCATCCTCTAAAGCTTTTCTGGTAAACGCAGACCGGGTTGTTTTGAGCTTTTTGACGATCTTGTCGACTAATTCGACCAGATCATCGTCCAAAGTCATTTGTACTGTACGCATGATAACCTCTATTGTTATGTGGAATTGTATAGCTATCGTAATCCACATATCATTATTTGTCAAGATCAATTTGGTAATAGATTAAATCTTCTCCCCAAGCCCAGCAACCCTGGATTATTTATAAAAAATGTCGATTACAAATAGTTCAGGGCAAACATGTACTATCAACAAGAAGTCCGCATGAAAACGTTTGTTATTCCCTCCTTGCCAGAATTTCGCAAGAAGTGTAAGCTGTTAACTTGGAAGAAAGAATTATGCAAAAAAAGCAATGGTATGTATATCGATCCAATATTTTCTCAACAGCAGAGCTGGTTCTGGACAGGCGACAAGTTCAATTCCAATCGGGCTTTTGTCTTAAGGCTGCCCGGTGCTCTTTTAGTCGATAGCCTGCTGATAAATTTCAGCTATGATCGTCCGGTTCGTTCTCTGTGACTTTCCTGTGTCTTAGTGCATCACCTCTTGCAGCCCTGAGTAGGAACCCACAAGGGGCACCCCTACTATTCTCTACGTGTAATCTCTTCCGCTATCAATTCAGCTTGTTTCAAAACTGTTTCAGTTGCCAATTTCTGCATATCCGGTGGGTAGCCATACTGCCGCAATGTTCTTTTTACAATGACCTTTAATCTTGCTTTTACACTTTCCTTGATTGTCCAGTCGATGGAAGCATTGGCCTTTACCTTTTCAAATAACACAATTGCCAATTCCCTTAGCTTTTCTTTTTCCATTAACTCCCGTGCACTATCATTATTGGCAATGGCTGTATAAAATGCATATTCAAAATCAGACAAACCCATTTCCTGAGGCTCTTTGTCCATCTTCTGAATTTCTTTGCTCAATTCAATTAATTCTTCAATGACTTCTGCTGCTGTCAATATCTTGTTATGATATTTTTTGATGGATTTCTCCAGCATTTCCATTAGGGATTTGCTTTGTATCAGGTTCTTTTTGGTTCTAGTTTTGACTTCATCATTCAATAGTTTTTTCAAAACTTCTAGAGCAATGTTTTTATGCTCCATGTTTTTGACCTCTAAGAGGAATTCTTCTGAGAGGATGGAAATATCGGGTTTTTTGATCCCGGCGGCATCGAAAACATCTATGACCTTTTCACTCACCAGTGCTTTATCAATCACCTGTCTGATGGCTGTTTCGACTTCTTCATCTGTTTTGCCTGCGCCGGTGCTGTCAAATTTGGCCAATCGGGATTTTACCGCCTGAAAAAACGAGACTTCATCTTTAGCATCCATGGCCTGTTCGTGAGGGATGGCAATGGAAAAAACCTGAGACAGGGCGGTTACTTCGTTGATGAATCTCTTTTTCCCGTTTTCCAGTCCCAGAATGTGTTCCTCCGCAGCAAGTATCAGAGAGAGCTTTTTCCCTGTGTCGGCCTCGAAATATTCTTCATAGGCAAACTCATGAAACATTTGGGAAACAACTTCCAGTTTCTCCAGCATCATTTGAACCGCTTTTTCCTGGGCAATTGCCGGGTCGCCTTTACCGCCACTATCCGAATAAAACGATAAGGCTTTTTTAAGGTCTGATGCAATACCAAGATAATCCACTACAAGCCCGCCGGGTTTATCCTTATAGACACGGTTCACCCGGGCAATGGCCTGCATCAGATTATGACCTTTCATGGGCTTGTCTATATAAAGAGTGTGCATGGAAGGCACATCAAAACCGGTCAGCCACATGTCCCGGACAATCACCAGCTTGAGTTCATCTTCCGGGTCTTTCATTCGATCCGCCAATACTCTGCGCTGATCTTTGGTGGTATGGTGTTTGGAGATTTCAGGACCATCTGAAGATGCGGACGTCATCACCACCTTAATGACACCCTTTTTCAGGTCGTCATCGTGCCACTTAGGTTTGATGTTTATGATTTCCTTATATAAATCAGCAGCAATCCGGCGGGACATGGTCACAATCATGGATTTGCCTTCAAAAACTTCCTGCCGCTGCTCAAAATGACCGATAATATCCCGGGCAACCTGTTTGAGCCGGTCATTACTGCCAATAAGTGCTTCCAGTTGCGTCCATTTGGCTTTGGCTTTCTGGGTTACTGTAAAGTCGCCCACTTCGAATTCATCATCTAAATCGGAAACAAGTTTTTTGCCTTCTGTACTTAGGTGAATTTTCGCCAGTCTGCTTTCGTAATAAATTCTTACTGTTGCGCCGTCTTCAACCGCTTGCAGTATATCGTAAACATCAACATAGTTGCCAAATACCACAGGCGTATTGACATCGGTGCTTTCAATGGGTGTTCCGGTAAATCCTAGATACGTAGCATTAGGCAATGCATCCCGCAAATACTTGGCAAAACCATATACAATCTTTTTGCCGACAACATTGCCGGTTTCATCTTTGGCATCGATGGTCTTTGCCTTAAAACCATACTGGGTCCGATGGGCTTCGTCGGCAATGACAATGATATTTTCTCTCTCTGATAGAGTTTCATAAACATTGCCCTCATCGGGCTGGAATTTCTGAATGGTGGCAAACACCACGCCGCCTGATGCCACTTTGAGCCGCTCCTTCAAGTGGCCTCTGTTTTCCGCCTGCACCGGTTCCTGCCTGAGTAGTTGTTTTGAGGCGGCAAAGGTATCAAACAACTGGTCATCTAAATCGTTTCTGTCAGTGATGACTAGGATAGTGGGATTGTCCATTACCAGGACAATTTTTCCGGTGTAAAACACCATGGACAAAGATTTGCCGCTTCCCTGGGTATGCCAAACCACGCCGCCTTTTCGGTCGCCTGTGGGTTGAATATCCACTCCGGTAAGCCCATAGCTTGCGGGGGACTCCATTACTATATTTGCACTGTCTATCTCGGTTTTTTCATTATACCCGGAAGCCCGCAAGGTCGATTCCACGGCGCGATTCACTGCATAGTATTGATGATAGGAGGCGGATATCTTCACAGCCTGGATAGTGATAATACCTGTCTTCATGTCCTCTTTTTTCGATTTTTCAAAAACAATGAAATGACGGATCAGGTCCAGCAGGGTTTTCTTATCTAACATGCCCTTGATCAAGGTTTCCATCTGGCCAATGAGCGGTGAAGCTTCTACCTTGTCGTCCGATGTTTTCCAGGCCATGAATCGGGTGAATCCGGCGGAGATAGACCCGGCTTTTGCTTCCAGGCCATCGGAAATTATCATGAGGCAGTTAAAGGTAAATAGGCTGGGGATTGCCTGCTTGTAGGTCTGAAGTTGCTTGAATGCCGACCTTACGGTAGCGTTTTCATCCGCCGGGTTTTTCAGTTCAATGACCACCAAAGGCAGGCCATTGACAAAAAGAATTATATCCGGGCGTTTATTGACATTGTTTTCGATTACCGTAAATTGGTTGGTAACGATGAAATCGTTATTTTCAGGGTTCTTGAAATCAATGAGCCAGACCAGATCACCCCGTCTGTTGCCGTCCTTCTGATGGCTGACCTTTATGCCTTCAGTCAGCATACGGTGAAACGCTTCATTATTGGCAATAAGTTCCGGGGAATTAAGCCTTTGGATCTGCTTAATCGCGTCTTCCCGGATATCCGTTGGAATAGATGGATTTATCCTGCCGACAGCTGTTTGCAGTCGTTCTATGAGCAGCACTTCTTCAAAGGATTGTCTTTCCGGTGTCTCACTATCAGGGGCAATGTCAGGAGCATAGATGTATTGATAGCCGGATTTTTCGAGGAGTTCAATGGCGAATTTTTCTATTGCGGATTCGGTGACTTTAGTCATGCTCATTTCCATCGTCATTATTTTTATCTAAAAGAATTTTGACTTCCCGATCAAAATCGGAAATGTAATTTTTATCCTGGTCTTTTTTGAAAATTTCATATTCCTTATGCGCTAAAGCCAAAGCAACTTCATGGCTAATTGAACCGGCATTGGTCAGGATTTCATATTCGCTGAACTTTAAAAAGGCATTCAGCTTTTCAATCCAGTCTTTCATATACATAGGAATATTACGAACAGCCTGTAATTCCGCAAAATCTAGATACATTGTGACGATGCGGTTTAGATGATCGAGCTCCGGTTTGTTTAAATAATTTTTAGCAGTGGAAACATCACTTGGCATAACTTTACCTTTGGGCCCTTTCCGCCATGATGTTAATCCCATATTAGGTTTAACGCTATCTGCCCGTTTGGCGACAATTTCAGCGGCAGTTTGCCCGGAAATGGCAAAGTGCAGTTTGTTTTGAACTGTGGCAAAAAACATTTTCGTATCTTCTACCTTAGCAGAATAATCAATCGAAGTTGCATAAATATCTGTAATTTTTTGGTACGCCATTCTTTCGCTTGCGCGGATATCCCTGATTTCTTCAAGCAAATCATCGAAAAACCGGGTGCTGAATCGGGAACCGTATTTAAAGCGGTCGCTATCGATGGCAAAACCTTTGTGTATATATTTCTGGAGAATTGTAATGGCCCATTGCCGAAATTGCGTACCACGTTCCGAATTTACCCGATACCCCACGGCAATAATTGCCTCAAGCGAATAGAATTTTATCTTATATTCTTTGCCATCTTCGGCAGTATGTGCAAATTTTGCACAAACTGAATCTTCTTCTAACTCGTTATTAGAAAAGATATTCTTAAGGTGCTTGGTAACAACACTACGATCTACATCAAAGAGTTCCGCAATCCGCTTCTGGGGCAACCAGATGTTTTCATTGGCGTACAGCACTTCAATATTAATTCCCCCCTCAGGTGTCTGATATAGAGCAATCTGATTGTCCGGGATTTTTTTCTTTTTTTTCATCTAAATATTCCTTACGATTTTTTGCTGCCTGCCTGTCGCGCTTTGTTTGACGCAGACAGGTCCGGGACAATGGAAGGGGCGTAGACGTATTGATAGCCCTGCTTCTCAAGGAGCTCAATGGCGAATTCTTCGATTGCTCTTTCTGTGATCTCAGACATAATATTTATCATCCTGCCATTTCAGGGGATTGGTTTGTATATATTCCGATATTTGATAACATGATTTTTCATCACGGATAATGCGTTCGTAATAATTGCGTTGCCATAATTTTTTGTTAAACCTGGACCAACCATTATTTTTCACACCCCAAATATATTCATTGGTGGTCATCGTTTTAAACCATTGAATAATCGCATTTAGTTCATTGGGCGAACCTATGTGTTCGCCCAATGAACATTCGCCCAATTTTTCCGTACCCGTAGGGGCAATCCTGTGTGATTGCCCTGTTTTGGATGTTTGCCATGTGTCATCAGGGCAGACACGCAGGTCTGCCCCTACAAAACCGGTTTCATTGATGATTTGAATAATGCTGTGAAAATGATTTGGCATAATGATTTGTTCGTCTAATTCAATATTCCTGTATTTATGTTTCAATTCGTTCCACCATTTATCAATCATTATCCCCGGATCGTTTAAAATCATTTCCCCATTTTCAATTTCCCCGAATAAACACAATCGGTTTTGCGTGCAAATGGTGACAAAATACAACCCTGCCTGTGAATAATCATATCCTTTTAATCGAATGGAACGACGGTGATGAATTTCAGGATTGTATTTCATATTTTGTTTCTCATTAATCTTCCGTTATTCGGGGCAATATTACGTAGGGGCAATCCTGTGTGATTGCCCTGTTGTTTGTTGCCGTTGCCCGGTATAGAACCATTTTTCATATTTTCACCAGAACTTCACCACTCATCAGTTTTGTCAATAACGTATCTCGTAGTTTTTCGAGGGTGCGGATTTGATTGCCGTTAAAAAAGATTTTATCAATTAGTGGTTTTGTTATTTGTGCAAACATTTCAATTGAATCTGAATCTGGAAGTATAATTTCAAAAGATTTCATTGAAGTCTGATTAAGTCCTGGTTGAGCTGAGTTTGAATTTAATTGCGCAAGTTCATCCTGTTCCAATGCGAAATAGAGGAAAAGTTGAAGATATATACTTTGAGTTCGAAGAATAAAAACGTGCTCATTTATTGTACATTTATTAAACGGAAATCCATGAGCAAACATGCTCTTCTTGCCAACATACGCACCATCTTTGTATATCAAAATATCATAATCTTGCACTATGCCTCTCTTCATTTTTTCAAAGTATTCCGAAGTAATGTATTTGGTACTTCTAAAATTATAATTTCCTAACCCATTAATATTTTCAGCCCCAATACTCGGAATACCATGTTTTAGATTAGGATCAATTCCACCTTTAGGTCTTGATCCAGATTCTATTGTTGTCATAATATCGCCAAGTTTCTTTTCCTCCCAATCCTCCTGTGCTTCCTCAATAAACCTTTGTCTGAAAAGCGTTTCTGCCATGGCTTCGAGGGTTTTATTCTGGCGGTGGAGCAGGTCTATTTTGTCGTCGAGACTGGAAAGGACCGCGGCTATGGCTTTTTGCTCGGGGAGAGGGGGAAGTGAAATGTCTATTTCCTTAAAAGTATCACGAGTTATCGTATCAAATACTCCACCATGTGATATCTGTTGTAAATTATTAACCGCATATTTCAAAAGATAAAAAATATAGTCATTATCTGACTGCCTATCAACTGCTCTTACACCATAGCAAGATTGATTAAAAGCCATTTTACAACCAAGCATAGCTACGACTCCAACAGTACCTCTCGCTGAAATAATGATGTCGCCTACTTGAAGGAGCTTACTGCTGCTATTTTCCAATCCTAGTTGAGTGATGCTTTTTTCAGAATTATGAACATATTTTAGACCTGTATTAAAATCAGAAACTGAAAGCCAAGGAATGTCACCGTTCCAATACTCAGCAATAGAAGTTTTGGGGGTTCCGCCTCCAATCAAACTAATAACTTTACTTAAAGATGTTTCTTTCCACTCACTCATTATTAATAATTTCTCCCTCTCGTAATGGTGTGATAATTGGTTTATTTTTTCCAAAAGTAATAGATAATCCGTATTTGTATTTATAATCCCCATTAGGGTGTGTAAAATCACTCAATTTCTTCAAGTCTTTAGTATTATCTGGGTTCCACCATGATTTAAACTCAACAATAAGTAAATTATTCTTGTTACTATCACGTTTATGTAATAGAATATCCGGGTAAGTACCTTTCGGAAAATTTGTAGTCCTTTTTGGATTACTATGATTTTTGTTATATTCAAAATCTAAATTATATTTCTCATATTTTGTATGCTGTAATAACTCGTGAAGATATACACCAAACCAAAAGACAATGCTGCGTTCATGAACTTGATTTTTTATCAGATATTCATGATGATTATATACTCTTTTAAGCGCATTATTAACAAGCCCAAATAGCTCCGTGTCATTCATTGTTTATTCCGTCCACTCACCCATTAAAACATCCCCACATATTTATCAAGCACAAAAAACCGGTTGTGCCGGCAGCATTTAGCACTATAGAAGTAAAATATGCTCTCTTTTGGTTTACTTTTTATGTTAAAAGTAAAATATGGAAAAATATATTTTAGTTTCATATTTTTTCTGATCCTTCACTTATCTCAGTTTCACCTTCCTAAAACTCTCAGCAATCAGAGCATTTAACCTCACTTCCTCCTTTAACTGCACCTCAAGCTCCGCTTTACAATTAATCATCATTCCTTTTTCCCCAGCCTTTTCATTCCCGAATTAGTGGCCAATATTCTCATCTGCTGAATAGCGATTTGATTCAAGCGTTCAAGTCTTATTTTCTGGGATATTCCTTCATTGATAAACAGGGCGTTCAGGTTCTCCAGGTTTGCCAGGCAGACTAACTGAGATACCTCGGCATAGTCCCGGATATTTCCCTTTTTATCCGGGTTCGCTTTACGCCAGTTGGCGGCTGTTATGCCGAACAGAGCCATATTCAGAATATCGGCTTCAGTGGCGTAAATATGGTTGATCTGGGATTTGCTCAGCTCCGGAGGGATAAGGTTTGCCATAATGGCATCGGTGTGAATCCGGTAATTGATTTTAGTAAGATTCCGGCGGATATCCCAGCCAAGTTGCTTTCGCTCATCGTCTTTCAGTCGCTGGAACTCTTTGATAAGATATAGTTTGAATTCCACTGAAATCCAGGATGCAAATTCAAAGGCGATGTCCTTATGCGCATATGTTCCGCCGTATCTACCCCGCTTTGAGATAAGGCCAACTGCTTTGGTTTGTTCGATCCACTGTTTAGGTGTAAGGGTGAAGCTGTTGAGTCCGGCCTGTTTTTTAAACCCGTCGAATTCGACGGGTTTAAAATCCGGATTATTGAGTACTTCCCAAAGGCCAAGAAACTCGATAGTGTTTCGGTTTCTAATCCAATTTCGAATTAAATCGTCCGTTCTTTCTGCGTTTTTATGTCTGGCAATATCTGTTATACAGATATAGTCTTCCTCACTATGTGAATATATTGTTATTTCAGTTCCTTTGACTTTAATTTTAGCCATTCTTCACCTCAATTTTTCCGAGATTTTCCAGGATAAACTTGTTCAGCTTTTCTTCCTCTTTCAACTGTACCTCAAATTCTGCTTTCAGACTGGTAAACCGCTCATTGAAATCAAAATCATCATTTTCAACGGCCAAACCCACATATCGGCCTGGTGTGAGCACATAATCCAGTTTCTTCACTCTTTCAATTGAGGCAGAATTGCAAAATCCTTTGACATCTTCATAATTGCCATCCGGATTGCGCCAGTTATGATAGGTTCCAGCAATAGTGGCAATATCTTCCGCGGAAAACTCACGGGTTCTGCGGTTGATCAAATGCCCCATATTACGGGCATCAATAAAGAGAATTTCATCAATGCGGTTGCGGAACTTGCCATTAGCTTTATTGCGGCTCAAGAACCAAAGGCTAGCGGGAATCTGGGTATTTAAAAACAACTTGGCTGGCAGATTGACGATACAATCTACTAGCCTGGCTTCAATCAGTTCTTTACGGATATCTCCTTCACCTGATGTTTTTGAAGTCAAGGAGCCCTTTGCCAGAACAAAACCGGCTATACCGCTTGGATTCAGGTGATACAGGAAGTGTTGTATCCAAGCATAATTGGCGTTTCCGGCTGGCGGAGTACCGTATTGCCATCGGCCGTCTTTTCTAAGGAGATCACCGCTCCAGTCGCTGTCATTAAAGGGAGGATTGGCAATCACGTAATCCGCTTTTAAATCCTTGTGGTTGTTATTTAAGAAAGAGCCTTCATTGTTCCATTTCACCTGGGAACTATCGATGCCCCGTATCGCCAGATTCATCTTGGCTAGCCGCCAGGTAGTCTGGTTGCTCTCCTGCCCGTAAATGGAAATGTCGTTCACTTTACCCTGATGGTCACCTACAAACTTTTCAGACTGAACAAACATGCCGCCGGAACCACAGCATGGATCAAAAACCCTGCCTTTGTATGGCTCCAGCATTTCTACAAGCAATTCAACAACGCTTCGTGGAGTATAGAACTGGCCGCCCTTTTTGCCTTCGGCCAGAGCAAATTCACCAAGAAAATATTCAAATACATGCCCCAACACATCAGCGCTTCTAGCTTTGGCATCACCCAGGGCAATGTTTCCCACCAGGTCAATCAAGCCGCCAAGATTAGTGGGATCTAGGTTGCCTCTGGCATAGACTTTCGGCAAAACATCCCGAAGCGAAGGATTATCCTTTTCAATAGTATCCATGGCACTGTCAACCACTTTACCGACTTCCGGCAATTTGGCTTTGGATTGCAGATAAGACCAACGGGCAATTTCCGGCACAAAAAAGACATTCTCCGCCTTGTATTCGTCCTTGTCTTCGAGATCAGCATCGGCATATTCGCCTTCGCCTTTTTTAAGCTTGCTGAATAATTCTTCAAAGGCATCAGAAATATATTTTAAGAATATTAATCCCAGAACAATGTGTTTGTATTCTGCGGCATCAATATTTTTTCTGAGCTTATCGGCTGCTTTCCAGAGCTGTTTTTCAATCGGCTCTTCGGTGTTGTTGTTCTTTTTGGCTTTTGCCATGTATTTCTCCAGTTCTTTATTCGTTATTTATGCGCGTTAAGGAAATCAAGTGCTTTTCCTGCGTCCTGGCAATCTGTTCATCATGTAGCGTAAACATATTATTCAGATACAGCCGTTTTGCTTTTGCAAATACGCAATTTATCGCTTCCTATTGCGTTATCCTGACCATCATCTTTTTGCCGTAAATGTTCTGCAGTAAATATTGCCGCCTAAACAGATATTATCAAAGCTTATGGCAATAATTCAAGAAATATTTGAGGTTGCCCTGATTGGGAATCCCTACTGAATATTTTCAATATAATTTAGGCCGCGTTCTCTTAGTCCCTTAAGAACAAACGACACGCATTTGGGATGCCGGCCAATGAGTTCCGGCGGGATGATGCCCTTTTTTTTAAACAATCCGGTCTTGAGCAGTCTTACTGCCATAGTGGCTGTATAACCGGTTGTTCGAGCCATGGAATGCACCTTGGATACGGGATCATACTTATCAAGCAGGTGGTCTGCATACCCGGTCAGCATGTTACTCATGCCCGGCGCCACCCCGCAACCTACAACTGCGGTCACACTATGCTGTTTTGCCAGGGAGTCAAGCTCTAAGGCCTCTTCCGGGAAAAATGCAATATCCACAACATTCTTTCCTGTTTCAATAATAGTTTTTAGGATTTTGTATCCCATAGATCCGGGAACCGAACTGACCACCATATCAAAATCAGAGATCAGAGTTTTAAGTCTTCCGGTATCAGACAGATCATGTCTGACGGTTTCAATCCCCTTGATCTTTTTAAGTTTTGTTAATATCTCTTCATTTATATCAACAACTGTTACCTGTATATCCGCATCTTTGCTAAGGTCCACGGCCATAGGGCTGCCAATAAGGCCTCCGCCTAATACAATAACGTTCATTGATGCCTCCTGATAAGACATAATCCATTGATTTTTTTTCGAATTTGAAATATTGAGAATCTGATCCGAATGGATCTTAGCGGCATTACAGCCCGCTGAATCTGTTCAGGTGGCAAATATTAAAGAGGGTGATTTTGTTTTCAGGGGTAAGAATTTTCACCAAATTAACTCCTATGCCACTGATATTACAGCAATAAAGCTTTTGTTGTCAACAAGCAGTCCGCAGGAAATAGAGAACCTAGTTTTTCTTGCTGTTTTTTCTTTCAATCATCCCGATTATTCCGGGCAAAATAATTATAGTTGTCAAAAAACAGGCCCCCACGCCTAAGAAAAGCGCTCCTCCAAGCTGACCAAAGCCACGCCATATCGAAAAGACTAAGGAACCGAATGCTAGCATTGTTGTTAGGGAGGTAAGAAGAATTGCCTTTCCTGTGCTCGAATATACCATCCGTATTTTGCCTCTTCCTTCATGTCTCCAGCGATGCAGAATATGCACTCCATAATCAATGCCGATCCCGATAATCATGGGAAGGCCCATAACATTCATTATGGTTAGCTGCATACCTGCCAAATGCATTAGCCCGACCATCCAGAATACTCCAAGGGCCAGGGGAATCATTGCGATCAAGGCATGACCGGGATTTCGATAATCCAGCAACAATAGAAGAAAAACAATGACCAAGGTCAATAATGCGGCATTGCGTCCATCCCGGCCGATTATCTCAATCAAAGCACGAAACACAACGGGCATTCCCGTAGCTTTGTCGCTCACTCGTTCCAAATCATCTGCAAATCTATTGAGAAACTCTGCATCCTGCCATATATTGCCTGCGGGAAAGACTGTGATAAGAAACTGATCTCGCTTCTTGTTGCTGTAACGGTCCAATATGGATATAGGCAGTTCATCCTGACGGATAGATTCAGTAGAGCTCATTGTGATGACAGATTTTTTGAAATACTGAGCGAAATTCTGCTGAAATTTGGACAATCCCTTTGCAGCAGTTGAAATATCTTCATCCAACAATTGCAGCATTTCACTAATAATATTTCTTGAATTCGGATTTTCAGGGGTTCCAACGAGCTCTTTGCATTTATTATCCACTTTGTCCTGTCCGCCAAGAAAAGCCAGGTCTTGCATTTCCATTATATTCATCTGGAGGCGATCAAGTTCTCTGCTTAAAACAGGAAAATCACCAGAGAGCACGGCCTGTTTAATGGCAGTGGACTGGATCTTTTCACGGATCTCTCTGATAAGAGGAATTCTTCTCTGCTGTTGCTCTTGAGATGGGAGATAAAAGGAAATATCCTCAGTGACAGCAACTGGTCCTGACTCGCGGTACTTTTTGGATAATTCGCGAGACTGCTTAACATTGTCCGCCAAGACTAGAGCATAATCCATGCTCAGATCAAATTTCTCTTGAACTGTGTCCTGAAGGGTAATGGAAGTTAATCCTGCCGGCTCAATATTCATGTAATTATGATCAAAGCTGATTTTAGATCCAGACCAAATAAGGAGGGAGCTAATAATAATCGAAGCAAGGATTGTAAAGATGTAATGTTTACTCAGCCAATCACCTGTTTGACCAAGAAATCGGAAGGAAATATCACGCTGAACGATTTGTTTTAAACCTTTCTTTCTCTCACGCTTTTTATCTATACGGCGTTCCCGAAATACCAACATGGACGGCAAAAATAACATGGTGGCTAAAAGAATGGCTAATAATCCCGTTCCCGTGACCAAACCCACTTCTTTCATGCCTCGTGAATGGCTAATGACTAAGGTTAAGAAAGCGCAGGCTGTTGTCAGTGCTCCGGTTAAAATTCCTTTTCCGCTTTTTAAAAATGTTTTTTCCATAGCTTCAGCAATGCTGTCCCCTGCAGCCCGCCGTTCTGTGAATCCGGAAATAATATGAATTGAAAAATCAATGCCCAAGCCAAGGAGTATCACAGACATCATCTGGGTCATGATATTCAACTCTCCAACCACAATTGCTGCTGTTCCTACGGCCCAAATCAAACCGACAAGAAGATTGGATACTGCAAAAATCGGAGCTACCCACATCCGAAAGGAAATCATGAGCAGGATTAAAATGGCAATCATAGCGATTACAGTGGTGTATCCCAGACTTTGCATGGAATAAACCATTTCATCTCGCCCTATAGCGATCATACCGGTCAGTCCTGCTGTTACATCCGGATAGTTTTTTAAAAGATCATCAGTAATCTCTTGGACAACATCTGTTCCTATGACAATAAGTTCCGTATCCAACATCGTGAAGTTTGGAGCAGCCGTTAAGATAAGGGCTTTTTTATCATAAGAAAGGAAATAGGGCTCGCCAAAAAGAAGCTTATCCGCAACAGCTTGGACTTCTTCTTCTGATAGATTCTCCCCTCGAGTGACTTTTTGCAGTTTCAAAATCAGATTCTGAATACTATCTAAGAATACAACAGCCCCGTCTTCTTTCTCCCGGGTGGATATTGATTCCTCTTGTCCTACATACTCCTTCTCCATGGAATTATTGATATTGAATAGCAGACCCGTAATGTTTGGATCCATGAAAACATCTTTGGTATTTTTTAAATTTTCTCCTTTAAACAGGATCAATCCATGGTTTTTCAAAAAATCGACTTCGGCTTTATAATCCACGCGTTGATACAATTTTTTATTCATTTGGGCTTGAAGAGTTTTGATTTCAGATTGAAGTTTCAATATTTTAGATTCATCATTTTCTTTAGTCTTTAATTGATTTATCTTTTTGCGAATCTTATCAATATCCTTCTGGATAGAATCATTTTTACTGGTGTCAATGGCGGTTAAAATTCGGGGAGCAAGGTCTTCGGCAAACTCTTTGATGCGGCCTTCTTCTCCCTGAACGACAACGACAAGGCTGGTGGCAGAGGTAAACTCATCAATAATCTTATTAAACTGAGTTGTTCTTTTATCACCAGACGGCAGAAGATCTGACCAGCGCATGGTGAGTTTTAACTGCCCGGCAAAGAAACTAAAAATAATGGTCAAGAGTAAAACAACCAGCAGCATTCTCCCCGGATGATATGCATGCCAGTGGGCCAGTTTCTGAAGAATCTTTTCTCTCATTCTATTCTCCTTTCCCGCTATTGGTTAAAAGTAAACACGGACCCTTATCAACCCCCCGTTTCCCATTTTCCTGGAAAAAACTTTTCCTTCGCTGCCAAAATTCAAATTGAGATAAGCAAAAATCTCCACATTGTCGGAAAGACTATAATTCAGAGTCGGGACTAGAGCAAAACTGTTATCCGATAGACCATAAATAGTTGAAAGTCCAATATTTAGTAAATCCGTGGCTGGGTGCTGGATAAATAGATAAATTTGATCCCGGGAGATAGCCTTTTGTTCGGTTGCTAATAAGCGCATCCAGTCATTGAGGTTATATTGTTTGTAGTCCGTCTTACCTAGGGTATTCCGGTAGTATTCAATCATCAGATAGGTTTGAAAATCAAAGGTGTAATCCGTACCAACCACAAGTTCGTAAAAATCCTCGGAAATCTTCATCCGGTTATAGGCGTATTCAGCCCAAACTCCCAAACCGAAAAGCTCTCCGGCTGTGCTTGCGCCGAGGAGCCGCCTTCTCTCCGGCATTTCCAGGAAATTCATACTAGCGAAATCAAACTGCTTGTAATCATGAAAGCGCCAGGTTTTTTCTATAGCGTTCAGGGAGAAATCAAAATGGGAAATTCGTCCTTTAATCTGTAATAACTTCGCTGAATTCTCCCAGCTCTCCTCAGGTGAGAAAAGGGTTGTGATTGTGGACATAGAGCCCAAAGGTACGTCCAGCCGTATGGCATTGTGACCGGGCTGCTCATAGGTCGGGTCAAGCACATCTTTTATGTTAAAAACGTCTAGCGGATTCCAGACATAACCCGTCCCAATTGAGATCTGCTGCTTGCCTACAGTCAGATCAAATTGCTTGAAGGAGAGCTTGATGTAGGCATTATCGAGGAAGTGCCGGTTCTCGAACGGAAGAACATAAAAAGCCTCCATTCCTGGAGGAACCTCAGCAACAGCATCCGTAGGTAAAAAATCCAGGATGTTCCATTTTGTTTTGCCGTGATAGGTGATGTAATTAAAATTTGCTGCGAATGTAATGTTTTTAGAGAGATTGGATTTTAAATCCAGCCGCAGCTTATTGGAATAGAGCTGAATGAAATCATTATTGAGTTTTGTGCCCATTATTTGTGATTCAAAATACCCAAATATCTCAACACCATCCTGAGCGAGAAGGGGAGAAAAGATAAAAAACATAAATAGACAGGCGGAAATCCATTTCTTCATTTTTTCAATTCCCTTTCCGTAAACATCCTGTCATCCAAGGGGATATTATATTTCACTTCCAGTAATTCCATTTCCGTTTGAGAGTTGTCGTTTTTGTTGATCATCACTATCCTCATCGCCGTCGGAATACCATCGATGATGCGGATATCACTCTCAACCATTCTTTTTTGCCATAGAGTTGGGTCATCCTCGTCATAATAATCGATAACCACAGGAACGAAATTCTCTTTAATCACCCACATAATTAATCTGGAATAGGAAACGTCACCATCCGGGTTGCGAGAAAGCTCCAGCTTGTAGCAGTCATGTCCCTCCATTTTTTCATCTTCAAGTTTTTTTGAACTAAAATCTTTGATAAAAGCGTCTCCACTCCCCATATCCTCGTAGGAAAAATCGCTGCCCTGCATCTTCTGTTTTTTGGCATGGGAGGCCAGCTTTCGAACACGCTGGGTCCGGGGAAAATACATCCAGATGTCATCGGCATTATTCAGCATCAACACGGCCTGCCCCTTCACGCGCCTCGGTTCCAGATAACGCACTAGGTTTTTCTCTCCTTTGTTTTTGCTCCACGATTCAGAGATAAAAGTGCGCTTTTGGCCTGAGGTTGTCACAATAGTCATTTTTGATTTTGAGTAACTCGAATCGAAGTTGAACAGGTCATTGACCTTCTGAATGATATCTTCACCTGTCAGCTCCCGGCTGAATAGACCCGGAGTCAGAAGCAATACAAGCAATCCTAAAAGCATTGTTTTTTTCATCAACATTCCTCCATAAATTCTACAGGCTAATTGACTGACCAATCCGTTATATATTGGCCCAAGAGAATGACCATTTAATCTCCTTTTTTGAGTCCATCGATTATGATTTTCGTAGAAATTTTAGCGGCTTCTTTATAATCAAATGCGGAACGATCTAATATCCACTGAATAAATAGCCCTTCTAAAGAGCCTATCAGGATGGAAGCGGCAATCTTCGTATCAACCGAAGACGTTTTATCTTTTGTTATACAATCCTCCAGCAGGGATTTGACTATTTTTCGATTTTCGTCATAAACTTTTACAAGATTTAGGGCAATGGCCTCCCGATTATTTCGGATACTTTCCGCCCAAAAATCAAGCACTATGGTTGCATATTCCAGATTATTGCCTTCGCATATTTCCGCCCAGGCAGAAGAATAGGCGAGTAATTTTTCCAGGGGATCTGAGATACGATTCAATCGCCGGGAAATAACGCTATCAACCTTTTCTAGAAAAAAATGGAATGATGCTACAAAGATTTCGTCTTTACTCCGAAAATATTCGTAGATGGTACCCTTTCCGATGTCAGCAGCCTCGGCAATATCAGAAATTTTGGTTTTAGCCACGCCTTTTTTAGCAAACACCTTTATTGATGCTTCCAAAATATTTGCTTTTTTTTCTTCTTTATTGATTTTTTTCGGCATTGTCTTATTCTATATTGACTGACTGTTCGGTCAAAACATACAACTTGAAAATGTAATTGTCAAGTTTTTTTGTAGTTTTTATCTTAAACAAATTCAATTAAAAGAAATAGAAAAAATTGCATTGACAACAAAAGCTTTATTGCTGTAATATCAGTGGCATAGGAGTTAATTTGGTGAAAATTCTTACCCCTGAAAATAAAATCACCCTCTTTAATATTTGCCACCTGAACAGATTCAGCGGGCTGTAATGCCGCAAAGATCCATTCGGATCAGATTCTCAATATTTCAAATTCGAATAAAATTCAATGGATTATGTCTTATAAGGAGGCATCAATGAACATTATTGTACTGGGCGGAGGCCTTATTGGCAGCCCCATAGCCGTGGACCTTAGCAAAGATGCGGATATACAGGTAACAGTTGTTGATATAAATGAAGAGATATTAACAAAACTTAAAAAGATCAAGGGGATTGAAACCGTCAGACATGATCTGTCTGATACCGGAAGACTTAAAACTCTAATCTCTGATTTTGATATGGTGGTCAGTTCGGTTCCCGGATCTATGGGATACAAAATCCTAAAAACCATTATCGAAAGCGAAAAAAATGTTGTGGATATTGCATTTTTCCCGGAAGATGCCCTGGAGCTCGACTTTCTAGCAAAACAGCATAGCGTGACCGCAGTTGTGGATTGCGGGGTGGCGCCGGGTATGAGTAACATGCTGACCGGGTATGCAGACCACATGCTTGATGAAACGGAATCCGCCCTGATTTATGTAGGAGGGCTTCCTGAAATCAGGCAGTGGCCTTATGAATATAAGGCCGTATTTTCCCCGGCGGATGTCATCCAGGAATATGTCAGGCCGGCATTTTATGTAGAAAACGGAAAAATTGTTAAAAGTCCTGCCCTTAGTGAGCCGGAATATATCTACTTTCCGGGGCTGGGGACCCTGGAAGCATTCAACACAGACGGGCTCAGGTCCCTCATCAAAACCCTGGATATCCCCAACATGAAAGAAAAAACCATGAGATATCCGGGGCATATCGACAAAATCATTCTGCTCAGGGAATCCGGATTTTTCAGCGAGGAAGCGGTCGAGGTGAACAGGGTAAAAATAAAACCTCTTGATGTTACCTCACGACTTCTCTTCCCGAAATGGAAACTGGAAGAAGGCGAAGTTGATATCACAGTTATGAAGATTATAGTAAAGGGGAAAAAGGACGGAAAAACGGTTTCCTATACCTATGACCTGCTTGATAAGTATGATCCCGTATCCAAGGTGCATTCCATGGCTCGGACAACCGGTTATACAGCCACTATGGCATTAAGACTGCTCAAGACCGGACTGTTTAAAAAAAAGGGTATCATCCCGCCGGAACTCATTGGCCGGCATCCCGAATGCGTATCGTTTGTTCTTAAAGGACTGAGAGAACGCGGCGTAAATTATGTTGAAAATATTCGGGAAGAATAACTGCTGCAATCTGTATCATCCTTGCAATTCACTGGTACATCTATGTTTTAAGGAAACATTAAAGATAACTCTTTTAAATCCCTATGTATGGTTTGCAGGATTTGCTCTTTTTGGATTGAATATTGTTCGATACGGTTTTTAGTAAAATATCTATCAATAAAATCCTTATAAGCTTTTATTGTTTATAAGGATTTTTTTATTTGTTTTCACCTGGATAATCCATAAAATGATCATATAAATATTTGCTAATCCGATAGTATAAATGAAGAAAATTATCGGTCTGACTAAAATGGCAGAAATAACAATAATAAAAGCACCGGGAACATGACCGATCCAAAACCATAAGCGAATTAATAGTTTGTTTGAATTATAATAAGTTTTCCGATCATATTCAACTTTTTCATCTGTATGAAATAGTTGAATACGTGAATACCCCAGATAAAAAGCTATCAGTACTTTATCCAGCAATTTGTCTTGTAGATGTTTGATCTTGTTCAATTCTGCAACAAATTTTTTCTTTTCTTCCCTGGTTGATGTTGATTGGTCCAGGCCATATGCCATGAATTCTGCTCGGTAATAATCTACTAACATACAATGTAAACTATGACTTACAGCTGCAATTACTATAACCCACCAGTGATTAATTGGCAGAAAATCCAGGTTGATCAGCCCTTTCTCAAAGCCAATTCCCATTCCTACATAAACTGAAATTCCTACAATATAATCTGCAAACCCATCTATAATTCTACCAACTGCTGTCCCACTGTTCTTTAAACGTGCTATCATGCCGTCAACGCAATCTAACACCATGCAAAGAAAATACAGACTCCCTCCGATTACAAAGGAGGTTACAGTCCCCCGCGAAAAAAAATATCCGCTGATAATTCCTACAATTATGTTCATAAGTGAAACCTGGTTCGGTGTAATTGAGGTAGGATATAATAATTTTACAAACACGAATGCAATCGGTCTTAATATGTAGAGAGTTAGTGTTTCATCAAATACAGCGTGCTTAATCGATTTTTTATAATCCCTGAATATCTGCTTATTAAACTCTTTTAATTTTGAATTCTTCTTTGTCATTTAAAATCCTCTTTCTGCAATTGTACCATTATCAATGCTGGAATCAAAATCCGGATTTGGAACTTCCCAATTCCCCTAGTTCAGTCTGATATATTCTTTTACATTTGAAGGTATTTTTATTTTTCTAAAATCTTAATTGCAAAAAAAAACCAAATCTCAGCAGCTAGCTGTATTTTTGTCATGCACATCAGTAGGAGAAAGAAATATTTATGGACCCATAAACTTGTTCATGCTTTTGTGTTTTGAACCGTTTTGTTCTGTAGACATGAGTATAGCTGATTTTAAAACGATTGATTGACAAAGCTATCCCGGCCATGATGTCGGCTGTAAAAAGGTTTTTCTCCACCCTATGGCTATCATGAAAGGTATTGCCTTCAAGAAGCGCATTTCTTAAGACCGTATGGGCATTTAGACCCGCAAAAGCATGCACTCCAAACTTATGACGAGAAGAAAAAGGAGAACCAACATAAGCACCTCCAGCAGGGCGGATTAAAACAATTCCGAAATCATCGGGCAGATCCCATCCCAACCGGACCTGTGCCCCAGTACTTATGCCACTGTAAGCATTTCCTAGCCCTCCCCCAAGGTGTGAAATCAAGTCAAATCCAAAACGGTGCTTAATTCGAGGCTTCAGTAATTTTAGCTTGTAGTCGTAATTTACTCCCAGAGCTATCTCGTCCTTAAGCTGATTTCCCCAACCGTTAGGATGATCTGCACCTGTTAATTCATGAATTAATTCCTGAATCTCCTTGGAAAAGGCATGAGGCCCTACAATCCCGAGATTGAATTCAAACGAGGACAGGCTTAGCCTGCTTTTGCTGTGAAATGCTGCCCCTACATACGCCATTCCGGCATAAGGACGATCTTCTTCGATTAAATCAGTTTGTTTGATATCATCAGGTGTATAAATGTTTTGCCCGAAGGAAATCGAAATGACATGATGAAAATCCCCTTTGCGAAAAATAGACAATTTATTACCCAACGAGTACATCAATCTTAGCAGTCTGTGTTTATCAGGAGAATTTTTCAAGTTAGGAGATCCCCAGGCTATCTTTACTCCGTTTGTGTAATAGCGGTCTGTGTTAACAAAAGCATCATTCTCAAAGTAAAGGCTGAATGTTCCTCGGCTTTCTTGGGCAACGGCAGTCAAAGGCAACAAACATACAAAATAAACGAGAGTGCAGATTTTGATTCTCATTTTAGGATATTTTTTTATTCGTTAACTAAACCATTTCTTCAAGTGGCATAACAAATGCTCTAACCCCCACTTCACTCGTGATATTTTTAATTGTAGCGCCTTTAATTCCATATTTATCTACTACTCTGAGACAAGCTTGGACTATTTCCTTTTTTTTGATCTCTTCGTATGAAAAGAAAGTTAATGTGTTATATGCCATTTTTTAGCAGTGTAAGTGAATATTCACTCTAACTCAATATAATTATTTTATCAAGCCCAACTGCTGAGAAAAGAAATCTTCCTTGACCCATTCCGGCCACTTGGAAGTATAGTGAAAGACCAGCGTCGCTTCGCTCCGTAGGGTGTCCGGATAACTCCGGAATCAGTGTCCGGTTTCACCGGAATAAGCACCAAGACACAGGAGAGTCACAGAGTACGAACCGGACGAACATAGCTGAAATTTATCAGCAGGCTATCGACTAAAAGCGCACCGGGCAGTCTTAAGACAAAAGCCCGATTGGAATTAAATTTGTCGCCTGTCCAGAACCAGCTCTGCTGTTGAGAAAATATTGGATCGATATACATACCATTGCTTGTTTTACTGCTTTCAAGCTTAGAATTATCTCTGTCTACTATTACAAGCAGTGCTTCGGGCTTTAGATATTTCTTTGCATTTTCCAAGAATCCCAGGGGCTTTTCAAGGTCATGGAAAACATTTGCCATAATGATCATATCGAGGTTTTTTATTGGGAACAGAGGGTCTTCTACTTTTCCAATAACCATTCCAGGCTTTATCCCCACCGCATCCATGATTTTTTGCGGAGGTCGGAACTTATATCGCCCTGTCTGAATATAGGCTGGTTCTAGAGCAGCTGAGATTATTCCAGCTAAGAGAAAACATATCACAATGCATAGAACCAGTGTTCTTTGCTTTTTTTGCATGATTCTTTCTTCCAAATTAACAGCTTACACTTCTTGCGAAATTCTGGCAAGGAGGGAAGGATTATGGATTTGCAGTTCAGACACTAGAGGAGGCTGCGGCATCTTTTGAACACAGGTTAAGCGGAAAGAGAGGATCAAACAAGAAGGCGGAGAAGTTTTCGCACTAATTTCAGAGGATGAGCCATAAGAGAAAGGAAGAATGTTTAAA
>JAUVXM010000087.1 GCA_030603565.1 Candidatus Aminicenantota bacterium | reverse complement strand
AATTGATTTGTTGATAATATCAGGGCCTTATGCTAAATTTCTGATAAATGTTTACAGATTCTATGAGGCAGAAAAATAAGCTGCCGGTTCTATTTTTTATCCTTATATGCTTTCCCAGCAGTTTGTTATTTGCCCAGGAGTCTGAGCTGACCTTAAAAGCCCATTATAAAGAGAAAGTGGAGGAGCGGATTTATGCTACCGGTAATGTTGAGATTACATATAAAAACTTAAAGTTATTTGCTGATACAGTGGAATTAAACACAGAGACCAAAGATGTTGTTGCAGAGGGCAATGTTGTAATTCAGATGCCCCAAGAGGTGATCAGTGCAGAAAAAATAAGTTTCAACCTGGATTCTACAGAAGGTATTTTGGAAAAAGCCCAGGGGATGGCACAGCCTTCTGTTTTTTATGAGGCGAAATCGATTGAGAGAAAGGAGGAGAGTGTTTATCAATTTAAAAAGACCAGGATAACCTCCTGTACTCAGGCAGTTCCGCGCTGGTGGTTTTCAGGTTCTACGGCAAATTTTAAAAAAAATGATTATATTGAGATCTGGAATGCGGTTTTAAGAATAAAAAATATTCCTGTTTTCTACTTTCCTTATATTAAATTTCCGGTAGGCGAGCAAAAAGCAACTGGTTTGTTAACTCCCCAGCTGGGGTATTCCGGCCGTAAAGGGGTAACTTATTCACAAGGATTTTACTGGGATATAAGAAGGAATATGGATGCTACTCTAAACTTTGATTATTATTCATTTCGAGGCTTTGGGGGCGGGCTTGAGTACAGGTATATGTTTCCCAGAGGAACGGGTGGAAAATTAAATCTGTATTACTTTAATTTTAAACCTCTTCCTGAGGAAGAAGGCGCAGTAGAAACAGATGAGGAAGAGTTTCTTAACAGTGCTTACATTTTTCGGTTCAAACATAACCAGCCTCTGCCTTTTGACTTTAATCTTGTGGCTGATGTTGATTATCAAAGTGCTTTTGATTTTTTAAGAGAGTTTGATAATAATTTTAAGCGGGCGCTTACTGCAAACCGCAGCTCCCAGGTATATATTTCCAGGGCCTGGTCGTATTTTAACTTAAGTGCGAGATTGGGGAGGTTTGAAACCTATTACAGGTTATTGGACAATACTCTAATCAGAAAGAGTTTTCCTGCAATCGGATTTAGTTCGTCTAAAATCAATATTGTTGGACCTGTGCATTTTTCTTTTTCTTCCTCTTTTAACCATTGGGAATATGGATATCAATATGCTTTTGAAAAAGGAAGTCAAAAGAAGGGAGATAATTTATCGCTTAGCCCAGTTATCACAGTTCCTTTTACTGTAATTCCTTGGATGACATTGAATCCTTCTTTCTCATCAAATTTTGCCTACTATTTCCAAAGTTATGCTCCCGGAAGCCATATTATAGTTGATGAACCCTTGCTGCAAAAAAACTTTGCTTTTAATGCAGAATTAATTGGGCCGGTTTTTAATAAGATATTTTTTAATAAGGAAGACGAGCCTGTTGTAAAACATATTATCGAGCCTTCCATAAGTTACCGGTATGATAGTCCGGTAGCTATTTCTGACAGGATTATAACAAGCTCAGGCTATTTTTTCAGGTATCATTATTTAAAATACGGATTGACTAATCGAATTTTAGTAAAAGAAGATGATATGGCCAGGGAGATTTTTACTTTGGGAGTTGAACAGACCTATTATTTAGAAGCTGAAGAAAGCCCGTTACAGAGATACCTGTTTGAGGGAGAAATTCCCGCTTTTTCTGATATAACCGGGTATTTGAGGTTTTATCCTTCAGCAAAACACAGTGTTGATTTTTCGACCGGGTTTAATCCTTATTTTAAGAGTTTTTCAAGCCTGCGTGTGGGGGCTAACTTAGGTACCCCTGATGATAATTTGTTTCTCAGGGTTAATTGGTATAAAAGCAGTGACCCATATAGACCAACCTACATCTTAGCAAACCGGCATCAGCTGGGAGTGTTTGGAGGAGTCAAGATTCCCTGGATAGATTTAGAAGCTCAGGCAGAGATAGATTATAATTTTTCGGAAAAAAAGATGCTTTATTCCGGATTTGTGCTTGAGTATCATTATCAGTGTATTGATGTTAAGGCTGATTTTAGGATGTTTTTTTTCCGTGAGAAGCCTGAAATGCAGTTCAGGATTACGTTTGGGCTGGGGAATATAGGGAAGACTACGGATTTTCTGGGGGGAATGGGGTTTTAAACGAGCTTAGAGGCAAGATGGGAGTTGGAGTTGATTGCTATTTATTGTATGATAATGATATGAGTCAGATAGAAAAGATTCGGAAACTTCTTATTCCTCTATTTGAGAGGGAGAGAAGCATTCTTTTTGCTTATGTGTTTGGCTCAGTTGCTCAAAATAGAGCCAATTATGAAAGTGATATAGATTTGGCTTTTTATTTAGATACAGATAAAGTTGATGATATTTTTAAAAAAAGATTATTACTTATTGAGCAAGCACAAGCACTTCTAAAGAGAGTTGTGGAAGTCGTAATCCTCAATGAGATAAATTCCATTTTCTTTAAGTTTGTGATTATTAAGGAAGGGAGGGTAGTTTTTGAAAGAGAACATGGTGAGCGGGTTGATTTCGAGCTTGCAACTATGCAGGAATATTATGATTTTCAGCCATTTTTAGAAGAATACAATAAAGCCTATCTTGAAAGGTCCATCCGGTGATCCAATGACTAAAATTACTCGCCAGAAGATTTTCGAGAAAGTATATCAGTTAGATGAATACCTTTCTAATTTAAAGCAGTTAAGAAAAGAAATTCGAAGTGAAAAGGAGTTTTCAGCTGACTTTCGCTTTTATGGTTTAGCTGAACGTTATTTGCAATTGTGTTGTCAGACAATTATTGATATTTCCCACTTGGTGGTAATCGAAGAAGGTATAGAAAAACCTGAAGCTCAAAAAGAAGTATTTTCTCTAATTTGCGATAGAAAAATTATATCAAAGGAATTATTTTTGCGGCTTAATGGTTTGGCTGGTTTTAGGAATATTTTAGTTCATGAATATGGGAAAATTGACCGGAAAAAAGTATACCAATTCTTAATAAAAAGATTAGAGGATATCGAGGTTTTTAAACAAGAAATCCTTGGGTTTATTAAAAGTTCAGAAAAAAATAAATAATATTAAGCCTGGATTATTCACAAGTCGAGGTTGCTGCAGATGATGAAAAACGGAAAATGGTAAATGGGAAAAACCGTGAAATGTGCATTGTAAAATTTGAAATGTTATGGTAAAAGATTTTTATCTTATGAAATTCTGGTGTGGCTTAAGCGACATTGAAGATTTAGCCTTCTGATTCTGAGCTATGATCCTGGTTAATTCACGAGTCGAGGTTGCCGCAGATGCGAGGCACAGGTTGCGAAGCTGTGGTTCTTCACCGCGAGTACCCTGTAACGAAGCAGATGCGGTGAGATCGTCTCGCCTGAAAGGTAAAAAGTGCCAATGATAAAATTAGTTATTGGTTTTTTTTTGAGTACAGCATTGGCAATTTTTATGAATAACCAGGATCCGCAGGCGCCGAGAAAAACGAAAAGGAATGGCGTTAAAAATCTGAAGCGAGCACAAGCCATACCTGAATTTCATTCATATCGACATTTTTTCTGAATAGCCCAGGTTAGAAAGGATAGGACAAAATACTGACAGGATTAATATTAAGTGGAGGGACGGGGACACGACTGCGGCCGCTTACATTTACTCAAGCTAAACAATTAGTGCCGGTGGCGAATAAGCCGGTGCTTTTTTATGGGATAGAAGCGCTTAAAGAGGCAGGGATCGAGGATATAGGGATTGTTGTCGGCGATACCAAGGAGGAGATCAAAGAGGCTGCAGGTGATGGCTCACGGTGGGATATTAAGATTTCTTATATCGAACAAGATGAGCCCCTGGGATTGGCTCATGCGGTAAAGATCTCGGCTGATTTTTTAAAAGGCGACTCATTTGTCATGTATCTGGGTGACAATATTCTTAAAAGCGGGATCAAGTCCTTGGTTGAGGAATTTAGGGAAAATAAGCCGAATGCCTTGATCCTTTTAACCGAGGTGCCTGATCCTCAGATGTTCGGAGTGGCAGAACTTGAGGATGGCAAGGTAGTAAATCTTGTAGAAAAACCGAAACATCCTAAAAGCAACCTGGCTTTGGTGGGTGTATATATGTTCGATTCTCATATATTCGAGGCTGTAAATGCGATTAGACCTTCCTGGCGGAACGAGCTTGAAATAACCGATGCTATCCAGCATTTAGTTGAAAATGGTTATGAGGTGCATCCCCATCTTGTAACCGGCTGGTGGAAAGACACAGGCAAGCTTGAGGATATCCTTGATGTAAACCGGCTTATTTTGGAAACTGTGGAAGAAAAGATCGAAGGTAAAGTGGATGAGAGGTCAAAGACAAATGGTCAGGTTGTAATTGGGAGGGATACTGAAGTTCGAAATAGTATTATTCGTGGCCCTGCGATTATTGGAGCCGGTACTGAGATTATTGATTCTTATATAGGCCCTTTTACTGCGATTCAGGATAACTGCTGCATAAACAAGACTGAAATCGAGAACAGTATAATTCTTGAAGGCAGTAGAATCGATGATATCGGCAGCCGCATAGATGAGAGCTTGATCGGGCGGGATGTTAAAATTTCAAAATGTCCACCCAGGCCATCTGTTTATAAGTTTATGGTAGGAGATCAGAGTAATATAGTAATTAAGTAGTTGATTTTTTAGGAATAATTCAGGTTAGGAGGACAGTATGATAGATGGAGTTAAGGTTAAAAAATTAAAAGTTGTCCCGGATGAACGAGGCAGGCTTATGGAGATTCTGCGTCACGATGATGACCTGTTTCAGAAATTCGGTCAGGTCTATATGACGACAACTTTTCCTGGGGTGGTAAAAGCCTGGCATTTTCATAAAATACAGACCGACAATGTAGCTTGTGTGCAAGGCATGATAAAGCTGGCCTTATATGACTCTCGGGATGATTCTCCCACAAAGGGAAAAGTAGATGAGTTTTATCTTGGCATTCACAATCCTTTACTGGTCCAGATACCGGCAGGTGTATATCACGGCTGGATGTGTGTCAGTCAGGAAGAAGCGATTATTGTTAATATCCCTACAGAAGTATATGTATATCAGCAGCCCGATGAATCTCGGGTAGACCCGCATAAAAATGATATCCCTTATGATTGGAGGAGAAAGGATGGCTGAACGTTCCTTTGACGGTAAGACTATACTTGTAACAGGTGGAGCGGGATTTATCGGCAGCAATTTTATTCATTTTATGCTGCGAAATTATAAGCGCTGTAAAATTATAAACCTGGATAAGCTGACTTATGCCGGGAATCCGGATAATTTAAAAGATATCGAAGATGACCCCAGATATGAGTTTATTCACGGAGATATCCGGGATAAAGAAATCGTAGAGGATGTATTCAAGCGGATTCAGGGAGTAGTCCATATGGCAGCGGAAACCCATGTTGACAGATCAATTGTAGATGCAGGGGAATTTGTCTTGACCGATGTATATGGCACTTTTGTACTTTTAGAAGCTTTGAGGAATGCTGATGTGGAATTTTTTCTGCATGTTTCAACCGATGAGGTCTATGGAAGCCGGGATAAAGGTTTTTTCTCAGAGGAAGACCCGCTTAATCCCTCCTCCCCTTATGCAGCCAGTAAGACCGGGGCAGACCGGCTGGCATATTCCTATGTTGTGACTTACGGTGTGCCGATTATAATCGTCCGCCCCAGTAATAATTACGGACCCAATCAGTACCCGGAAAAGTTCATTCCGCTTTTTATAAGCAATGCTTTGGAGGATAAGGGCCTTCCTCTGTATGGTAAGGGAGAAAATGTGCGTGACTGGCTGTATGTGGAAGATAATTGCCGGGCGATTGACCTGGTTTGCAGGAAAGGTGCTTTGGGTGAGGTTTACAATGTCGGGGCGAATAATGAAGTGCCGAATATCACAATCGCAAAGAAGATTGTGGGACTTTTGGGTAAGCCTGAGAGTATGATTAAGTTTGTCAAAGACCGTTTAGGTCATGACCGCAGGTATGCCATAGACTGTGCTAAGATAAATGCCCTGGGGTGGCGGCCTGAGAAAGATTTTGGAGAGGGTCTTAAAGAGACTGTGGGTTGGTATAAGGGGAATGAGGAATGGTGGCGGAAGATAAAGAACCAAAGCGAAGAATTTAAAGCATTTCATAAAAAATATTATAGTTCATAGCTTGTAGATAGCAGCAATGATTTTACTATGAGCTATCCATTGTTTATCTGATTTATATTTAGTAAAATAAGTTTCAGCCAAATATTAGGAGGAGACATGAGAGTACTTATAACAGGTATTACAGGATTTGCTGGCAGTCATCTGGCGGATTACATTTTGGCAGAACATCCTGAAGTACAGGTGTCTGGGTTTGTGCGCTGGAGGAGCCGGATGGAAAATGTGCTCCATATTAAGGATAAAGTCAATTTGGTTGAAGCGGATTTAAAAGATATCGTCTCCCTTAAAAAGGCACTTACAGGGATAAAGCCTGACCGGATATTCCATCTTGCTGCTCAGAGTTTTGTGCCTACCTCTTGGGTCTGTCCGGCAGAGACGTTTGCCATAAATAGTATCGGGCAGATAAATCTTTTTGAAGCGGTTTTGGATTTGGGTCTTAAACCAAGAATACAGATCGCAGGTTCAAGCGAGGAATATGGCTTGGTACATCCTAACGAAGTTCCTATGAAAGAGACCAATCCCCTGCGTCCCTTGAGCCCTTATGCTGTAAGTAAAGTAGGCCAGGATATGCTGGGCTATCAGTATTATAAAAGTTATGGAATGCATGTTATTAGAACGCGCGGATTTAACCATACAGGGCCGCGGAGAGGAGATGTTTTTATCTGCTCTAATTTTGCAAAACAGATCGTTGAGATAGAAAAAGAGAAACGCGAACCTGTGATGTATGTGGGAAACCTGGAAGCAAAAAGGGATTTTACTGATGTGCGCGACACTGTAAGGGCTTACTGGTTAAGCCTTGAGAAAGGAGAGGCAGGAGATGTATATAACATCGGGACTGGTAGAGCTTATGCGATGAAAGAGATACTGGACATGCTGCTTTCCTTAAGCCATGCTGAGGTTGAAGTTAAAGTCGATCCTAAAAGACTGCGGCCTTCTGATGTTCAGATACTTCTATCTGACAGCACAAAATTCAGGCAGCTTACAGGTTGGAAGCCTAAGATAGAATTTAAACAGTCTCTGAAAGATCTTCTTGATTTTTGGAGAGAGCGGATTTGAAGCGGAAAATATTTATAAGCGGAGCTAACGGATTTGTTGGCAGTACTCTGGCTCGTTTTATGGATTTTCCTGAAAATGAAATATACGGCACCTCATTTCCCCATAAACCTAAACCTTTAGGCCTTAAATGCAGGAATGATATCCGCTATCTGGATATTCGGCGGGAGGGGGATATCACAGAGTTTATTAAAGAGATACGTCCGGATAGGGTTTTCCATCTAGCTGCGGTTTCAAATGTAGGCCGTTCCTGGGAAAAACGCACAGAAACTATTGAGACAAATATCCTGGGAACACAGTATATATTTGAAGCTTTAAGGATATATAGCCCGCAGGCCAGAGTGCTTTTTGTAAGTTCTTCTGATGTCTATGGGGATACATCCAGAGATGATAGGGCGCTTTGCGAAGATGACGATACTAAGGCTCTCAGCCCCTATGCATATTCTAAGATAGTTGGAGAACTGCTCAGCCGGTTTTATACGGATGTTGAAGGGCTTCACATTGTTATTGCACGCTCTTTTCCCCATACAGGCCCGGGGCAGAGCCCTGCTTTTGTCTGCTCTGATTGGGCGTATCAAATTGCAAAGATAGAAGAAGGTTCTAAAGGGCCCGGGATGCAAGTGGGGAATATTGAAGTTAAAAGAGATTTTTCTGATGTAAGGGATGTGGTCAAAGCTTATGCGCAGCTTTTAGAAAAGGGCCGGCAGGGAGAGGTCTATAATGTTGCTTCAGGGAAGGCTGTTTCCCTGCAGAAGATTCTTGATATGCTGCTGTCTTTTTCCTCTTGCTCCATTAAAGTCCAAGTTGATTTGCAGAGGTTGCGCAAAAAAGACATACTTTGTTTAAGGGGCAATAACAGCAAAATCCGAAAAGAGACAGGCTGGGAGCCTGAGATTTCCCTAAGGCAGACTTTAGAGGATTTGTTGGAGTATTGGAGAAATGAAAAGAATAGTTAATCTTATTTTAATTTTTGTGATTATTTCTCCCCTTTATGCTGATTTTAAAATTATGGGGGGATTTGATCTTGCTAAATTCAATAACCACCCTTTAAACAGCTTTCAAAGCAGCTATAAGATAGGATTTTTAGGGGGTTTTGGGTTTGAAAAAAAAATTACTCAAGATCTTTTGTTGGAATTTAACCTTTTTTTTATGCAGAAAGGCAGTAAAGCTCTATCTAATGATCCTCCCTATTTAAAATCGAAGTATAGTTTAAATGTAGTTAGCATTCCGGTTTTGCTAAGATACCAGTTTTTATATGATAATTCGCCTTATGTAGTTGCAGGGATAGAGTCTTCTTATATTCTTTCTCACACGAATAAAGTCAAAGGACAAGAAGCGATCGACATGAAAGATTTGACTGACAAAAGTGATTTTGGCTATATATTCGGGGGTGGTTATCAAATAGAGCTGGAAGAAAATTTATTCTTTTTTATTGAAGCGAGGTGGCATCTTGGGGATAGAAATTTAGCAATGGATGTTGAAGGGCTTGTAATGCATACCAATACCATAGTAATCATGGTGGGGGTCAGGTCGTAGAAAACAAACTACGAGTTATTTTTTTCTACTCCCGCAAGCAGCTCCTCTCGTGATAAAGTAGCAGTACCGATTTTACCTACCACAATACTGGCTGCGGTGTTGGCGAGGATTGCTGCTTCTTTAATCGATGCCCCGGCCAGCAAAGCCAGCCCGGCTGTGGCTATAACAGTATCGCCGGCTCCGGTTACATCATAGACTTCCTTTGCGATTGTAGGGATGTGTGTGGGGGACTCCTCTTTTGCAAAATAGGTCATTCCCTGTTGGCCCCGTTTTATGATGAGGTATTGAGTGGAAACCCGGGAAAATATTTTCCCCCCTACTTCCTCTACTTCAGTATCGGTATTACATGGCTTATGGGTGATTCGGGCTGCTTCGTAGTGATTTGGTGTCAACATTGTCACTGGGGATAAAAGGGAGATGTTTTTGACCTTCGGATCTGCAAACACAGGGATATTATTTTTATCCAGGTAAGGCAGGATTTTTTTCATCAAAGATTGACTGATGACGCCTTTTTTATAATCGGAGATAATGAGGCCATCGAATTTTTCCTGCTGTATGAATGAAAAGATCTCCTCCCGTGTTTTATGGGGGAGAGGACGCGTAGATTCCTGGTCGACTCTTACAACTTGCTGCTGATGGGCGATGACCCTGGTTTTTATAGATGTAGGCCGGTTTTTTATGGTGAAAATGCCGCTGTTGTCCTGGATGTTGTTTTTTATCCATTCACCGGCGGCATCCTTGCCGACAACGCCGATTAAGACCGGAGAGGCATCCAGGCCTTCCAGGTTATGACAGACATTTCCTGCTCCTCCCAGGCAAGAAGTGTCTTTTTTGACATCTACTACAGGAACGGGTGCTTCGGGTGAAATGCGGTTTACCTGGCCCCAAAGGTATTTATCCAGCATAACGTCGCCCAAGACAAGTACTTTCAGATTTTTGAATTTATTGAGGATTTTATTTGCTTGGACAAGGTTGATCTTGTTCATGGTTTTTCTCCCTTAAAAAAATCGGGTTTGAAATGATCCAGGGACAATTCCGGGACAATGGGGTCCTCTCTTTCAGAAAGACTTCAACTCTGTAGACTCCCGGCTGGGTAGCTACGTAGATTGCGGGATTTCCGGGAGGAAGGGGAAGTGATTTCCCGTTGCAAATAAGGTATGCTTTTTGCCTCAGTCCCGAAGGGAGCTGGATATTAAGTGTAACCGGCGAATCGAATTGAATAGAAGCGCCCATGGGGATCTTTGTACTGCCGCTTTTTCCCCAAAATCTAAATCCCGTGGCATAAGCAGCAGCATCTGCAGCATTGAAAAAGCGTCCTTTTTTCAGGGCGGAATATACTTGATTTTCGGCAACCTCAAAATCTGACGCGAGTGGTTCAATTAGAAGCACATGCAACCGTAGAAAGGCAAACAAAGGCTTATACAGCAAATGGGCATCTGTGCTGAAATATCCATAAGTCTTGTATGAGCGATTAAGCAGGTCCCACTTTCTGAGGTTTTTCTCCGGCCGGTCAAGCATCTTTAATAGAGGGAGTTCTGGTTTTATAAAGAGAGCAGGGAGAAAAGGAAGTACAGGAACAATATTCTTTTTTAACATTGAGTCTGCATTAATTATTTCTATACCGGAGTAACCGGCATATTTTCCCCAGGACCAGCTGGTCTTTGAGTAAGGATGGGCGATGATTGTATAACCATTCAGAGCATTTACTTGATGAGATGCTTTTTCAGCATTTTCAGAGAATCTTTGGGATGGGGTTTTAAAGCCGAGCCCTACCAGGTGGCCCCGGTTTACAGACATCTCTGCACCGGAGAGCATCAGCAGCCCCTCTTTCCAGCCTTTGGCTTTCAGGGAGGCGAAGTTTGGCTCTCCATGGTCGGTGAGGATGATAAAATCAAGGCCGGATCGAGCTGCGATATGAGCTATTTCATCCGGCTCTTTTTTGCCATCTGAAAGGGTAGAGTGGATATGATAGACGCCTACGATCTCATAAAATGAACTGACTTTTGAGTCAGTTTTATAAGATTTAAAGCGGATGAGGTGAAAGCTGAGCCAAGAGATGTATACAATTAAAAATCCCAGAAATAAAATGAGAAGTTTTCTTTTGTTCTTAGTTTTTTGCATCGACATTTTTTATGAATGCTTCCGGTTAGAGCGGTTTTGTTCTTTTATTATCCGTTCAAAAGCAAAGGGCAGGGTTATTAGATAGAGGAATAGCATTGTAATCTCCGAGTCTCCAAAATTGTATTCAAACAGACCGGCGACTGCTAATGCCAGCAGGGAAGCCAGGGCAGTTGCGGTGAAAGGTAGAAGGGCCGGGTCCTTATTTTTTAAGAGTTTCAACAGGGAAATAAAAGCCCAGGCCATAAATGTCAACCAGGCAAGCAGAGTAGGTATTCCCCTTTCGGCAGCTATCTGAATAAGGTTATTGTGCAGGTGGACATTGCTGCGGGCTTCAGGGGAAAGTTTATACTTGGGTCGTTTAAATATGACATGTACTGTGTTGGGGCCTGTCCCGAAGATAGGATAATCCCGGATGATTTGAAGGCCGGCATTTAAGTATTCGATTCTTTGAGCGTTTGAGTAGCTTTTTAGATTAATAATGCTTAGAGCCCGCTGTTTTACAGGCTGAGGGCTTATTAGAAAGAAAAGAGCTGCTGCAACTGGGATTAGGGCTAAAAGTTTAGGCTTATAGATTGATAGAACCACAATTGCAATAACTATGACCCCGATCCAGGCATTGCGGGTCATAGTTATTACCAGAGCTATAGAGGCAAGGCAGAAAGCTGTCCCCCAGAAGTATTTTATTTTATCTTTAGTAAAGAAAAACATGCTTAGCGCTAAGGCACTAAATAGCATCAGAAGTCCGGCCTGGGTCATATAATGCCCCATAAATCCGGCAACCCTTTCTCCCGGGGTAGCTTTTATAAGGAAATATATAAGTGAGAAAATAATACTTATTGAAGCTGAAGTAAGCAGAGCCAGGTTTGCCCATTTTATCTGTTTCAGTTTATGGAATCCGGAGTACACGAGGGGCACGATTAGAAAAAGCAGGAGTTCCCGGCTGTCATTAAAACTGACTGCTGGATTGTCTGACATTATTGAAGCGATGACCGAAAGAAGTGAATAAACGAGCAGAGGCCAGAAAAAGCTGGGGAACTGAGGTAATTGTTTGTTTTTAATGAGCAGTGCTATCCAGCATATAAGGGCTACAAATAGGATGATCTGGCTGATTGAAATAGAAGGGAACGAGAACAGTAGATAGAGGGCGATGCATAGAGGCAAAATATTGGCAAAGGAGAAAACTTTTTTTCCTGTCATTTGTAGGAAAAATAATATACCAGAATATAAAAAACTTCAACTGCTTCTCTCTCCAGGGGAGGATACAGGTAGTCTCTGCAATTGTTTTCAGCTTGAATTTAAATTTAAATTGCTACATACTATGAGTTAAATTACCTGTATTATTCACGAGATTTTTTTATGAATAGGTCAGGTTTATCAAGGAGCTCTAATATAATGCCTGTAAATAAAGAATTATTGGAAATTCTGGCTTGCCCTGTATGTAAGGCTGAGGTCAAGCTTACCTCTGATGAAAAAGGCATCAAATGTGTAAAATGCCACCGTGTTTATCCAATTAAAGACGAAATCCCGGTTATGCTCGTAGATGAGGCGACTATTGAACCTGAAAGATCCACCAAAGATTGAACCTGCCTCAGTTAAAAATATTCTTCTCATCAGATTAAGGCGCATCGGGGATATAGTCATGACCACCCCGGCGTTATCAATACTTCGGGAGAATTTTCCGGATGCTCACATCTCTTATATAATCGAAGAACATTTTCGTGAACTCATCGAAGGTCATCAGGACATAGATGAAACAATTGTCATCTCCCGGCATCCCGGAAGAAAAGAAATAATCCGTCATATCCGACACATCCGTAAACAAAAATATGATATAGTGATCGACCTCCACGGAGGCCCCAGAGCTTTCCTTTTCACTCTATTATCCGGAGCCAATTTAAAGATCGGCTACAGAATCAAATACAAACACTTTTTCTATGACATCAAACTACCGCGGAAGCCTGAACAAGGATTTATTCATTCAGTGGAAAACCACATAAATATGGTAAAAGCATTGGGGATTTCCTCTCTAACCATTCCTTCCATAAAACTACCGGCAGCCCACCCAGATGAAAAACAAAAAATAAACCAATTTCTTAAAAAAAACAACCTTGATAAGGCCTCTGTTTTAACTCTCCACATCGGAGCCGGAAATCGCTTCCGTGACTGGGGATTGAAAAACCTTCATATGCTTATTCAGCTGCTTATTAATGATCCGGATACAGCAGTTATCCTTACAGGTGCCAAAGAAGACCTTGAATATGAACAAAAACTGCTGCAAAAATTACATGGCAAACCCGTATTCTCACTTGTAAACAGACTAAATCTCAGAGAATTAAAGGAGCTTATTTCACGGGCAGCCCTTTTCATAGGCCCTGACAGCGGTCCTATGCATATCGCTTCCTCTACTTCAACTCCTATAGTAGCTTATTTCGGGCCCACTCTTCCCGCTAATTTCGCACCCTGGAAAGCAAAAGCAACCCTAATAGAAAAAAATTTTGACTGCCGCCCCTGCAAACAGGTTAAATGCATGCATAACGACTACCGCTGCCTCCAGACCATCACTCCCGAAGAAGTGTATGAGGCGTGCAGAGAAACAAGAGCTCATACTATGTAGCCAGAGTTCCCTTCCTATTTTTTTGGGGATGTTCTGGATAGCTAAACTTTTCTTTGACAGTTAGGAAGGTTTCCCACGCATAACTTCTTTATTTACAATACATTTTTTTGATTGACCCCGAAAGCGTAGTGCCATAGATATGGCATTAAATGCTTGACACACCAGAGGAATAAATTATATAT
>JAUVXM010000010.1 GCA_030603565.1 Candidatus Aminicenantota bacterium | reverse complement strand
AAGTATATGCGGTGAGATCGTCTCGCCTGAAAGGTAAAAAGTGCCAATGATAAAATATGCTATTGTTTTTTTGAATACAGCATTGGCAATTTTTATGAATAGTTCAGGAGAAGTGATGAAGGGTTGATTTGTTTTACCAATCCATTGGTAAAAAAAATCAACATTAGGCTTTGATCCGTGTCTTATCCGCGTAAATCCGTGTCTAATGCTTTCTCGCTTTTTTCCGTGTCCTCAGTGTCCTCAGTGCAAAATTTTGTTTTAAATGAAGCAATTTACAATTTGTATTTTACTTTGTATCATACATATCGACATTTTTTATGAATGGAGGGATAGATGGATAATTTAAAAAATAGAATATTTGCTTTAGCCGCAGCCTTACTCTTTATCGTTCCGGTTATATCCTCGGCTGAGGGGCAGGATTGGGAAAACCCCAAGGTCCTGGGCACGAATAAAGAACCCGCCCGGGCTGTTCTAATGGTGTTTCCTGACTCCCGGACAGCGCTTATCAGCCCCCGGGAAGGCTCCCCTTTTTATAAATCGCTTAACGGCAGCTGGAGATTCAATTGGGTGGAAAAACCAGCTGACCGCCCGCGCCAGTTTTTTGAACCATCCTATGATGTCAGCCAATGGGATAAAATTTCTGTTCCGGGTAACTGGCAGGTACAGGGCTACGGTACTCCTATCTATTTAAACCAACCCTACCCTTTTAAGAAAAATCCGCCTCATATTCAATCCGATTATAACCCGGTCGGGTCGTTTCGAACAGCCTTTACAATTCCTGAGGCCTGGAAAGGCAGAGAAGTTTTTATTGTGTTTGAGGGAGTGGAATCCGCCTTTTACCTGTGGCTGAACGGTGAAAAGATCGGATACAGCCAGGGAAGCCGAACTCCGGCTGAATTTGATATCACCTCATTTCTAAAAGCAGGAGAGAACATCCTGGCAGCTGAGGTGTACCGCTGGTCGGACGGCTCTTATCTCGAGTGTCAGGATTTCTGGCGGTTAAGTGGGATCTTTCGCGACGTATATCTCTTTTCCACTCCAAAAATTCATATACGTGATTTTGAGGTTATAACCGATCTGGACGAAAAATACCGCAATGCTGTCCTCACAGTTAAAGCTGTGGTGCGGAATTACTCAGGCATCATCCAAAAACCACAGATCAAAGCTTCTCTGCTGGACGAAAAAGGCCGGGCTGCTGAAAAAAGCTTAGAGTTTAGCAAGAATGCCGGGGAGGTTCCTCCTGGAAAAGAAGTGATGGTTTCCATGAGCAAGCAGATTAATAACCCTAAAAAATGGTCAGCAGAAAAGCCCGCACTCTATACTCTACTGCTTTCTCTCACAGACGCCAGCGGCAAAGTCTTGGAAGTAGAACGATGTAATATCGGCTTCCGGAAAGTGGAGATAAAAGGGGGCCAGCTGCTTGTAAACGGGGCAGCAGTCCTGCTTAAAGGAGTAAACCGGCATGAGCACGACCCGGTAAGCGGACATTATATTTCAGAAGAATCAATGCTTCAGGACATCAAACTTATGAAAAGATTTAATATAAATGCTGTTCGCACCTGCCACTACCCCGACCATCCCAGATGGTATGACCTGTGCGACAAATACGGTATCTATCTTATCGACGAAGCCAATATCGAGTCTCACGGGATGGGGTATCATCCTGATATCACCCTGGGAAACGATCCTTTATGGAAGGAAGCTCACCTTGACCGGATAGTCAGTATGGTAGAAAGAGATAAAAACCACCCCTCAGTTATAATCTGGTCAATGGGAAACGAGGCGGGAGACGGCTGTAATTTTGAAGCTGCCTCAGCCTGGATCCACGCACGCGACCCCTCTCGTCCGGTCCACTATGAACGGGCACTGCGCAGGCCACATGTTGACATTGTAAGCCCCATGTATATGCGTATTGAAGGTTTGAAGGAATACGCATCCCAACCCCGGGAGCGTCCTCTTATTTTATGCGAATACGCGCATGCTATGGGGAATTCGGTCGGGAATCTTCAGGACTACTGGGATGTCATTGAAAATGAAAGGCAGCTTCAGGGAGGATTTATCTGGGACTGGGTGGATCAGGGCCTCTCCAAAACCACATCAGACGGCCGCCAGTTTTTCGGTTACGGAGGAGATTTCGGGGATGCTTGGAATGACGGAAACTTTCTTATAAACGGTCTTATCCAGCCGGACCGAAAATCAAATCCCCATCTCTGGGAAGTAAAAAAAGTTTACCAGTATATCAAAGTAAAAGCGGTAGAACCGGCAGTCGGTCTTTTTACTATCCATAACAAATATGACTTTCTCTCCCTGGACTTTTTTAATATATCCTGGCAAGTGACAGCTGACGGAAGAGTCATCCAGAATGGAATGATACCAAAAATAAACCTGCCGCCCCAAAAAACAAAAGATGTAAAAATCCCTTTTACCAGGCCGGAACTTAAACCCGGAACAGAATATCTCCTGAAAATAAACTTTACTCTAGCAGATGACTGCTTGTGGGCATCCAAAGATTTCCTTATGGCCTGGGACCAATTCAAGCTCCCTTTTAAGGTGCCACAGCCAGCAGAGAAAAGTGCAGATAATATGCAGGAAATCGAATTAGTGAAAACGGAGAAAGCCATTATTATCAAAGGAGAACGCTTTGAGCTGAAAATCGGAAAATCAAGCGGAGTTATCGAATCCTATAAATTCCAGGGAATACAGCTAATAGCAAGGCCTCTTGCCCCAAATTTCTGGCGCGCCCCCACTGACAATGACAATGGCAACCGTATGCCCCGGAGGCAGTCAGTCTGGCGTTTGGCAGGGCCGGGAAGGATTATCCAAAAAATAGAAGCAGTTCGAGCCGGGCCGGCTGAGATAGAAGTCCGGGTAGAATCGCTGCTTCCTGCCGGAAAATCTGAACTCATCCTCTTATATACCGTCTACGGCAGTGGCGAGGTTTTGGTTGAGAGCTCTTTTAACCCGGGAATGGCTATGCCTAACCTCCCCCGTTTCGGTATGCAAATGGGTATGCCGGAAGAATTTAAAACACTGACCTGGTACGGACGCGGGCCGCATGAATCCTATTGGGACCGCAAGACAGGTGCGGCTGTCGGACTTTACTCAGGTGATGTCAAGGACCAGGTACATCCCTATATCAGGCCTCAGGAAACCGGAAACAAGACCGATGTCCGCTGGTTTAAATTGACCTCTGACACAGGAGCCGGTCTGTTGGTTACAGGTCAGCCGCATTTAAGTATAAGCGCCTGGCCCTTTACTATGGAAGACCTGGAGCGGGCCGAACACACTTTTGAACTGAGAAAACGGGATTTTATCTATGTAAACATTGATTATAAACAGATGGGAGTGGGAGGCGACAACAGCTGGGGAGCCCGGCCTCATGCGGAATATTCTCTGCCGGCAAAAGCTTATAGGTACAGCTTCCGCTTGACCCCGCTGCCTGCAAGAGAGAAAAAGTAAATTTTACACTGAGGACGCTGAGGACACCGATTAAAGCGATAAAACATTAGTCGCTGATTTACACGGATTTATGCGGATAAAGATAAGAAGCTTTTTCTTTTTTGGCTTGCATCCAAAAAATAAAAAGCTCTTTTCAGTTTCGGGCAAGGCCCAAAATGTTAACCTCAAAGGCAGGTATAAAACAGGAAAAACAGGGCTATAAGAGCTAATCGTCATTCCGGCGAGTTTAAGCATCGTCATTCCGTCCCGGATCGGAGTCCGGGATGACGGCCAAGCCGGAAACCAGGGCTAACCGTCATTCCGGCGGAAGCCGGAAACCAGGATAAAGGCAGAAAATAGTAAATAGTAAATGGTAAATGGTAAATAAAACCAGGACCACCAGAGCTAATCGTCATTCCGGCGGAAGCCGGAAACCAGTATAAAGGCAGAAAATAGTAAATGGTAAATGGTAAATAAAACCAGGAAAGATAGGAAAAGCTTTAGTTCAACTTACTTTGCATAGCAAAGTGATGAAGGGTTGATTTCTTTTTCCAATGAATTGGCAAAAGAAATCAACATTAGGCTTTTATCCGCGTCCCTCCGCGAAAATCCGCGTCTAATGCTTTCTCGCTTTAATCGGTGTCCTCAGCGTCCTCAGCGTAAAATATTGCTTTTCTGCTATTTTTCATTTACTATTTACTATTTTCCAAGTAACATACACATCGACATTTTTTATGAATAGTTCAGGTATAAGATTTAGAAAAATGCGAGCAAAATTACAATTTACCCTGATTATATTATTTTCGGTTTTATTTTTTTTCCCGGCCTGCTCGGAAAAGGCGATAAAACCTCTTGAATGTGATCTGATAGATGATGTCCTTCTAAAATATCAGGTACTGACAAAGAGAACCGAGACAAATTTGCTGGATTTTTCCAGCCCCGGCTCCCTTAAACATCTGAGGAAAGGATGGTCAAAGAGAGAAGGTGATTTCATATGGGCGCTTGGCTTGACCAGTACTCTTGATTTTTATTCCTTTGATAATTTCCAAGATAAAAAAATAGAGATCACCTGCGCCCCTCTGGTCTACTCGGAGTTCAAAAACCAGAAAATCCGGATCTCGCTTAATAATGAGTACATTAATACTATTAACCTCAAAAATGGAATGCATGCCTATACTTCAATGCTTCCAGACTCAAAACTTCGTATGGGAAAAAATGAGTTAAGGTTTGACTATGCTTACAGCACAAAAATACCCGGCCCTGATAAAAGGTCAATGTCTGTGAGATTCGAGAGCATTACCTTTGAAAACAACCACAAATCCCGGAAGGATTATCTGATATTAACAAAAAGCGGAAATCTTAAACAATACCCTGGAAGCTCATTTACTTATGCAAATCGATTTGACAGTCCGGCCAGGATAATAATCGATTATAAAGCCAAAGGAAATATTGAACCTGTTTTAAAAGTCAGTAAACAGGGCCACCCTTCCTTTCAACGTACTTTGCCTTTTAATAAGAGCCATGTAGAATATGATATCTCCTTAATAGATAATGCTTTTGTCAAGATGGAGTTTATTCTCAGCGGAGATAAACAGAAAGGCTCTATCATGTGGAAAAGAATTGTTCTTTGTGCTCAAGAGGTGGCTGCTGATAAAACTAATAATGTTGAAGTGCTCGATTCTGTAGTGGCAGATTACGAATTTGAAAGGGTTAATAAGCCCGATATAGTCATTTATATAATCGATGCTTTAAGAAGCGACCACCTTGGCTGTTATGGGTATGAGAGAAATACAACCCCGAATATAGATGCTTTTGCCAGGGAAAATACGCTTTTTACAAATGCTTTTGCTAATGCTTCCTGGACACGGGCGAGTGGTGCTACAATTTTGACCGGCCTGCTGCCTAAAAACCATAAAACCATGGCACAAGACAGTGTCCTGCCGGCTGATTTTATCACTCTGGCAGAGACATTGAAGGAACAAGGTTATTACACTGTCGGCTTTAACACTAATGGAAATGTTGGCAGGGAGTTCGGGCTTGTTCAGGGTTTTGATAAATTTGTTTCTTTGCCTGAGGATTTGGAAAGAGAATCCATTCATGTTAGGTCGGATGTGTTAAATGAGAAGATATTTGAATTTTTAAATAGATTTTACCAACGCCCAAAAAAACAGCCCCTTTTTCTCTGGATCTGGTCGTCTGACCCTCATGATCCTTATACGCCCCCCAGCTCGGTTTCCAGCTATTTCGATATTGATAAATATGAACATTTAGATCCAAAATTCCGGCTTCTTTCGGAATTTACAAAAAAAGTAAAAGAGAATCAGTTTGCCTGGCCTTCCCAGTCAGCGGTCAATTACCTAAAAACACTTTATGACCAGGAAATACTTTTTAATGATATTTCTTTTGGTAAGTTAATAGAAAGGCTTAAAAAAACCGAGCTGTATGAGGATTCTGTTTTGATTCTAACAGCAGATCATGGTCAGGAATTCCGGGAGCACAACTGGTTCGGGCATGGCAAGACTCTATTTAACGAGCAAGTAAAAATTCCTCTAATTATCAAGGCTGGGGATATCCGGAAAGGGAAAATAGGTATCAATGTCCAGCATGCCGACATTTACCCTACAGTACTGGACATTTTAAAAATTCCTCTGCCGTATAATATTGACGGCACCAGCCTTTTAGGAAACATTGATTTTCTGAACCGTCCTATATTTGCAGAGCAAAAATTGGACGGGCATGATCTTCGCTCTCTTTTGGTCGGTGATATTAAGTTTATTCACAACCTGAATAATGTAAGCTACTTGCACCAGGCAAGGCATGAGAATATTTTTTATGAAATGTATAACCTGCTAAAGGACCCTGAAGAGGAAAATAATGTTGTAGATAGAGAGAATATAAGTAGTGCATATTTTAAACAAAGGTTAGCTTTTGAATATTCTTTACTCCGACGTATGTTTGATGTCAAATCCGAACGCACAGATATCCCCCCCGAGTTAGAAGAAAAACTCCGCGCCCTTGGTTATATTAAATAATAGTTACATATAAGGGGTCAAGTCTTCATATTCCACTTTTTGACGCAGATAGACGCGGATAAGACTATAAAAACAATATTTTACGCTGAGGACACTGAGGACACTGATTAAAGAGGTAAAGTATTAGACGCGGATTTACGCGGATTAAACCAAGATGTTGTTTTCTTTTGCCGATGAATCGTCAAAATAAAACAACCTTTAATCACTTCGCTCCGCGAAGTAAGTTAAACTAAAGCTTTTCCTATCTTTCCTGGTTTTATTTACCATTTACCATTTACTATTTACAGCTTTTATCCTGGTTTCCGGCTTCCGCCGGAATGACGATGCTTAAACTCGACGGAATGACGAGCAGCTCTGGTGGTCCTGGTTTTATTTACCATTTACTATTTACAGTTTTTATCTATTTACCATTTACTATTTACTATTTACAGTTTTTATCTATTTACCATTTACTATTAACTATTTACTGCCTTTATCCTGGTTTCCGGCTTGGCCGTCATCCCGGACTCCGATCCGGGACGGAATGACGATTAATTCGTTAGATATTTCAATAAAATGCTCTACTACTTCGGGGTCAAACTGCTTGCCGGATAAGCTTACAATTTCTTTAACAGAAAAATTATGCGACATTCCCTTCCGGTAAGGCCGATCTGACGTCATAGAGTCATAAGTATCAGCAAGTGCCATGATCCGAGCACTCAACGGGATCTCATGGCTCTTTAATCCATCAGGATACCCTGCCCCATCATAACGTTCATGATGAGCGCGGACGATTCTAGAAATCTCTTTTAATTCTACTACCGGTTTTAAGATACTCTCACCTCTTGCAGGATGCTCTTTTATTAAGGTGTATTCCTCATCCGTCAGACTGCATTTCTTGTTCAAAATGCTTTCCGGAATCGCGATCTTACCAACATCGTGCAGCAGCGAAGCAAGTTCAAGATCTTTTAATTCTTTCTTATTAAAATCCATTTTTTCAGCTATTTTAAGTGCTATATCTGTAACCCGGGCCGAATGATGACGGGTATATTCATCCTTCGCATCAATTGCCGAGACCAAAGATTTTATCATTGAGACAAAAAGAGACTGCTGCCTTTCGATCAAGTCCTTTTTATGCATCTTTAAATTCCGGTTAGCCAGGCTCAACTCAGACTCAGCCTGTCTTATCCGCAAAAGCGATCGAATCCTGGCTTTTAATTCGGTAGAATCAAATGGTTTGGCAATATAATCATCAGCCCCAGACTCAATACCCTGGGCCATCATTTCCGAACCTGCCCGAGCTGTCACCAGGAGCACTGGAATATGCTTCATCCACTCATCGCTTTTGACTTTCCTGCAAAAAGCATGGCCATCCATAACAGGCATCATCACATCACACAACACAAGATCCGGTTTCTTTTCCCGCATAACCTTTATCCCTTCTTCAGCAGACAATATCAGCTCAAGAGCGTATTCATCCCGGAGCAACATTTTCATCAGTTTAAGCACTTCAGGATTATCATCAATAACCAAAATGAGATGCTCGTGGCTTTTATCCATTTCAACAGTTCTTTCGTCAACATCTACTCTTTCCAGGTCAACTAACTGGAGGTTGCGAAAGTCTAAAACAACATCCTGCACTTTTAAATCCTCCTCGTCAGTTACTCGTTTCTTAAATGTGCCGGGACGGTCTTCGACCCTACGGTCAAGAATTGAAGCCGGGTAATGCTTGTCTCCTTTTTTCAGGTCAACAATGAATTTTGCGCCTTTTCCTTGTCTGCTCTCAGCCCGGACTTTGCCCCCATGAATCTTAACGATCTCACTGACAAGAGAAAGACCGATACCGGTTCCCTCATGGGATCGTGATAAAGAACCATCGACCTGGGAAAAGCGGTCGAATATGGTCTTGAGCATATCTTTAGGGATTCCCCTGCCCGTATCTTCAACAATCAGGGTCGTTTTGCTTTTATCCTCTTCAATAAAAACCGTTATCCTCCCGTTTTCCGGTGTAAATTTTATTGCATTTGAAAGCAGGTTTAAAACGACTTTTTCAAACTGATCAGGATCAATCGACATCTTCAGCTTTTGGGAAGGATGCTGAAAATAAAGCTTGATATCTTTGTTATCTGCCAGAGGTTTGACCGACGCAAGTAAAGCATTGATGTATTCAACAAAATCTATTGTTTTAATTTTAAGCCGCATTTTCCCTTCTTCCAACTTACTCAGGTCCAGTAAATTGTTTATTAGTTTTAACAGCTTAAAACCATTCCGTTTTATTGTTAATAGTGTTTTTTTGTGTTTAACTGACATTTTCCCCATCTGACCATCTATCAAAGGATCCAGAGGGGCCATCATAAGAGTAAGAGGAGTTCTCAACTCATGATTGACATTGGCAAAAAACTGAGTTTTCAGTTCGTCCAAAGTTTTTAGCTTGGCGTTCGACTCCCGGAGCCGGGCCGACGTTTCTTCGAGCTGAATGCGGCTGTTAAGCTCACGGCGACGGATGTTGTCCATTATGTATGAGCCAAAAATGCCAATGAGTACAATAGACGATAGAAAAAAGAAGTTGGTGAAAACATCGCGCCATTCTACATTTCCTCTTTGCATATTGATTAAGCCTGGAATGGTGTAGCTCGCCCAGATCATGATATAAAGGATTGTGGTTATCCGGAAAACGAGGGGGACGACGACGACCATTCCCATGATGATGAGGTACAACCCCTGAACATACATCGTCAAAAATCCTCCCAGGATCTGGATCATGATAGCGATGCCTGCTACATCAAATATGGTCAAGGCAATTGCAAGTTTTACGTAACCGTGATTAGTTTGGACACGGCTTATCAGGAAGAAAAGAACGACATGGGCGAATAAAACTATCAGTCGAATAATAAGAAGTACCTGGAAAAACCTGGCAGCATAGATTGCATCCAAAACCAAGAAGCTGAGGTAGAAGACTGCGCTTAGAATGATGACAAGCCTTGTTCTCCTTCTTAGATCATATTCGGTATAAAGCCGATCTTCAAATGCAAGGTCTTTTCTAGCCATTTGTTTTCCTCACCTTTGCCACGATAATATAGCCTTGCGGAGGGTCCCCGAAGGTTGGAATGGTCCGGATGCTTTCCCATCCCGACTCTTCCAGCAAACCGTCGAGCTTTTCCGGGTCGAAGAAATCGAAAGTCCCCGCCTCCTCGAGGTCCACCAGGGCCTGGGCGTCGTTAAGAAAGGACCGCATTGATTCGAGGATGCGCGGCTTGGGCCACTTCGCAGGAAAGTCCTCAGCGGGCATAACCTCGATTTTGTCTAAGAGCCTTGTGAACAGGCCCGAGGCGTCCGTGTCAGGGCGCATACTTGAAAGTACAAGTAGGCCTCCGGGCTTGATGATCCGTCTGACCTCAAAAAGGGTCTCAACGGGATTGAAGATATAGGAGAGAACAAGACTCATTAGTATTTTGTTATAAAAACCCGGCTTGATCGGAAGATGGAGATTTGCTTCCAGTTCTCCTGGAAAGGCGAGCTTTCGAAAAGAGGGCTTCTCTTCTATAATTCCCCTTATATACCTGACAACCTGGTTGAAGTCAACAATGGTTTGATATTCGTACAGGTCAAACTGATCCTTCAACCAGTCGTTAAGGGCTGGATTGATGACCTGTCCTCTAAGGATGCGATGGAGTCGCGGGGAATATGAATCATGGATCTTATTGGCACTCTCAAGGTTCAGATTTTCAATCTTATCGGCCAGCTCTTTGAAGCTTGCGGTTTCTCCCTTCAGAAAACGCTCCAGGGGAAGAAATCGGCTCAGCTCAAAATCAAGGCACATGAGATCGAACTGCATGTGTTTCTTCATGATTCCGGAACGGGAATAGAGCTTCTCGGAGGCCTTTTTCAGGGCCTCCGGAATCAGGTCGGCAATAGTGATGTGAGCCGGGAGTGATTGTCTGTTCTCTAAAAGACACTCAGCAAAAATTCCCGTTCCGCCGCCCAAGTCGAGCAGCCGATCTTCGGGCCTAAGTTCTAAGGCCTGCAGCTGATCATGGATAAGATTTTGGTAATCATCGGACATGCCCATGATATCAAAACCCATGAAGTTTTCTTCACCTACCAAATAACGCTGCCAGTAGTCCCTCCGATTTCTGAGATTTCGGGATGGGAGCCTGTCCTTTTCAGCTCGGCGCATGATTTCCATGTTCTTTTTGTTGGGGAGGAACGGTTGGATCATTTTCCGGTAAAGGTGCCGGTGTACTAGGGAGGTGACTGTACTGAACAAGCGGAGAGCCTCATCAGAGGTCCTGGCGTTGTGCCCGATCGATACGGAAATGACCTCGCGAGGGGCGCCGGCATGAACGCTCATGATGTCCCGAATGAATTCCGGCCTGATCCATTTGTCGTGCTCGCCATAGATCCAAGTGATTGGGATATCATAGTGGCGAATGTCCTCCCTCGCTTGATCGATGGTCGCGACAGCATTTGCGACGACATCGGCCGCATATGGTTCACAACTGATGAGATTGCCCAAAATCGGTCTTACCCCTAGATTGATGCCAAGCTGATATTGCTCAAGCAAGTCCAGACCGCAATTGACTCGGCTCATCAGATCCCGGAATTCCAATGTTCCCATGCAGGAAATCCAGTAGTTTATCCTTCGACGATAAGTTTCATCCCGCAAAGCAACGCGCGCCTCCAAAGCGGACAAAGAAAAACTTATAAGGGTAACAGAACTTGCCTTGAGCTTCGGATTGAGATACAACCAATCCAGCACAGCTTTGATATCATCGGCACCCTGGCTAGTGCTGGCATTAAGCATCTCAAAGGGTGGCTCACTGGCCCCCGGGTCTTTGTGGCTTTCTCCTTTTCTCCGGATGCCGTCATAACGGATAACAGCTATGGGTTTTCCCAAGAGGTAAAAATTCTCGATGAGGGTCAGGGCCAGGCAGAATAACGTTTCCTTGGTCTTTCCGAAAGCTGGAGGGATAAGAACAACCGGAACCGGTTTTCCATCCAATGGCAATGAGGAGTTTAAAAGGCCGACGATCTCTTCTCCCCGCTGGTTTTCCAGCCGGATGATCTCGGGAGCTCTGTTGGACAATTTGTTCAGGCCTGCGGTTCGTATCATCACAGGCTTGGTTTTCTTTTCGTCCGAATGCTCTTCGACAGAATGACCTGGGTCGATTTCCGGAGCCTGTACAGCTTGGATGCCCATCCGGCCAATACCGAACTGGATACCGTACTTCACCTGCCTAGATGGTTTATCTCCATTCCATGATACATAACGGACCTCTCCCTTCTCTTCCCAGAGGATATTGTTACCCTCAAGAATACAAATCTTCTCGAGAGGCGTGCCTTTTAGCATCACTGGAGTTTCCCGATCAGTAATAAAGCTTGCCCCGCTGGGGGTGATATCGGTAATTCGACCTTTGATACTTTTGTTAAAGGGTATTGGGAGAGGAATCTCTATACGAACGTCCCCAAAGTGGTTAATTCTTTTCTCGTTTCGTTTTTCCGAGTAGAACATGACCCGCGGAAAAAGACAGTCCATCAGCTCCCCATCAGCGGAGAGTCGATAGACCATGGTTTCAAAATTGTAAGTGGCATAGCCAAGCTGAAAGGAGACGAAAATGAGGTCGGAAGTTTTGAACTTGATGTTTAGCCCATCTCCCTTGAGTACACAGCAGAAAGAAGGCATAATTCCGACAAGGGAAAGATTCTCAGACGTTTGCGTCTGAGCCCCTATGATCGCAATCTCTGCCTTGGACTTCAGGGCTTTCTGGAGCAAGGATTCGATCTTTAGGGTGTCTTTGAAAAGGACCATTTCGTCCGTCCTCAGGAAAGGATAGCGCTCCTTGAGCTTGGTTAGGTCACGCATAGTGACATGATCGGAGAAGGATTGGATAAGGGCCACCCGGCTCTTGTCATCAAGGGCAAGGAACTCTACGCCAACTCCGCCCTGATCGGTATCGGTACGGACGATTCGGCCTGAAAGGGGGTATCCCTTCCCATCAGTGAGAGCGATTTCGAAAGGAAGGATCACGCCATGGGGATAAAAAGAATGAGTTCGCAGGAACATGCCGCTCTCGCTGATATTGACGAGCTCAATTTCCGTGTTTAACTCCCCATCGATCCGAATCAGGGTCACCTTTTCAATACTGACGCGCATCCCTACCCGTTTTTCCTTCGACTGTCTGGCGAGCAGGTAAGCAATCTTGCGTTTGAGGTACTCAGGGGCCACCGGTTTTTTCAAGAGAGCGTCGATCCGACCGTTTTTAGCCGCATCAAGAATAGGTTCGTCATCAGGAGAGCTTGCAATAAGGATCTTAATGATGGATTCAGGGTGAGGGATGTCCTCGCGGACGAACCGGAGGATCTCTGCTCCCTTAACATGGGTCCCGTCATTGTTAATGACCAGGACGTGAAGTGTCTTGAGTCTCTTGATGAGACGAAAAGCTTCAATGCCTCCAGCCGTCGTAAAAACCAAGTATTCTTGACTGAGAGCGCGTTGAAACATATCAAGACGGGAGATATCATCGTCAACTATAACGATGATGGGCTTTTCCTTTGTGAATCTTTTATTGATTTTCTCTATAGCCATATTCCAATTAAAAAAACAAATCCATTTTTTATTCTATTTGATCATCCAAAGGAAAATCTAACAGCATTTTTAAACAACACCTCTATATAGTATATAAACCTCATCTACACTCTATATATTGAGTCATAAAATAGCAAGAGAAATTGAAAATTATTTTTATTTACCTTTTGCCATTTTCAACCTAAACTATTAACAAGTCGAGGTTGCCGTATATACGGTAAAGGCGGAAAATACAGGAAATGTTAAACTTTAAAGACTTATTTTACGCTGAGGACGCAGAGGACACGGATAAAAGCATTTTCCAAAATCTATATTTATAGAGTTAGTTCAACTTACTTTGCGCAGCAAAGTGATGAAGGGTTGATTTCTTTTGCCAATTCATTGGCAAAAGAAATCAACATTATGCTTTCATCCGTGTCCATCCGTGTCTAATGCTTTATTGTTTTTATCCGTGTCCTCTGCGTCCTCAGCGTAAAATATAGTTTTATCCGCGTATATCTGTGTCTAATATTGTTTCTAGCTATTTACCATTTACCATTTACTATTTTCTGCCTTTATCCTGTCTTTCCTGGTTTCCGGCTTCCGCCGGAATGACGATTAGCTCTTATAGCCCTGGTTTTTCTGGTTTTATTTACCATTTACCATTTACTATTAACAGGTTTTATCTATTTACCATTTACCATTTACTATTAACAGGTTTTATCTATTTACTATTTTCCATTTTGCTGCTTTCCCTCCCTGTATTTCCAAAAATTCCTGCGGGGTGACTATCTTAAAAGAAAACCTTCCCTTATTTTCAACCTTAATAAAATCCTTATCTCCGGTCACAAGATAATCTGCTTCTCCTTTTATAGCTGAAGCCAAAACCGGAACATCTTTTTCAGAAATAATATCTTTATAATCCTTTATTTCCTCCTTGGATGGCAAGGAAATAATCTCAAGGCCAAGTTTAGGAAAATATTCCTTATAAACCGGCAAAGCTTCAGGTAATTTATTTTTCAGATTCCACTTTATTTCAATGATATTATACTGCCCGGTAAGACCAGAAAGAAATGGCAAATCCAAGCTTAACAAATCAAGAATAATACGCGGTGCTCCTTTGTCAGACAGAAAACCGAATAGAATGACATTAGAGTCAAGAAAAACCTTTACGGCCTCTTCAGCCATAGGACTCTTTGTAAAGAGTGTTTCTTTCCTCTTTTAATCCTTCCAACATTTCTTCAGCAGATACATCTGCCTCTTTAAGTATTTTCCGGATCTTACGCCTTGCCTCATCAAGTTCAATCCTCTTTGGAGATATTACAATAGAATCACCCACAGGAATGATCGAAACCATCTGTCCTTCTTCAAGCTGACTCGAGTCCCTAATCTTTTTAGGAATAGTCAATTGTCCCCGCGCCTTTATCTCTCTTACAACAGTTTTAGAAGCTCCCACTTTGTCACCTCAATAATATTTATTCTGAATTCAGAATATCACATTTCAGAATAATTTACAATCTTCTTTTCCTGTCTTTCCCTATCTTTCCTGTTTTCCGGCTTGGCCGTCATCCCGGACTCCGATCCGGGACGGAATGACGATTAGCTCTGGTGGTCCTGGTTTTTCTGCCTTTCCTGTAGGACATTATCCTACAAAAAAATCAGCAATTCGCTGATATACAAAGCCTTTTTTTATGTGTATATTTCTATTTATCAAATAGGTGAGGATTCCTCCAGCCACTCTCTGAAGTTTCTGCTTTATCTTTTTTCCTTAAAATAATATTAGACACGGATTTATGCGGATAAGACTATAAAAACAAAATTTTACACTGAGGACGCTGAGGACACGGATAAGGCTAAGATGTTGATTTCTTTTGCCATTGAATTGGCAAAAGAAATCAATCCTTCATCACTTCTCCTGAACTATTCATAAAAATTGCCAATGCTGTATTCAAAAAAACAATAGCATATTTTATCATTGGCACTTTTTACCTTTCAGGCGAGACGATCTCACCGCATATACTTTGTTACAGGATACTCGCGGTGAAGGACCACAGCTTCGCACCCTGTGCCTCGTATCTGCGGCAACCTCGACTCGTGAATAATCCAGGTGAACTCCGCGAAGTAAGTTAAACTAAAGCTTTTCCTATCTTTCCTGGTTTTATTTACCATTTACCATTTACTATTTACTGCTTTTATCCTGGTTTCCGGCTTCCGCCGGAATGACAATGCTTAAACTCGCCGGAATGACGTTTAGCTCTTGTGGTCCTGGTTTTCCTGGTTTTTCTGTTTTTATTTACCATTTACCATTTACTATTAACAGGTTTTATCCTGGTTTCCGGCTTGGCCGTCATCCCGGACTCCGATCCGGGACGGAATGACGATTAGCTCTATACAGGACCCTCCTTTCAGAGGAAGTTACGGAATTCCTGCCCTGCCCAGGTAACGATTGACTTTAGAGTGCGCATATGCTACTTTTTCCCTTCAAAATAAGATGAATTTTGTAAGTTTGATCCTACAGGCAAGCATAGTAGTCAAATTAGTCTTGCTTTGCCTGTTGTTTTTTTCAGTTTTCTCCTGGGCTATAATCCTCGCTAAAAGAAACACTCTTAAATCAGCGTCAGTTCAATCAAAAAAATTCCTCAAAATATTCAGAAAAAGTAAAAACTTGCTGGAAGTCAATGAAGCCTCTCAGAGATTCAAAGCAAGTCACCTTGCGGCACTTTTCCATGCCGGATTCAAAGAATTAGCTTATCTTAAAAAGTCAAGCCAGAGCTCCTGTTTAACTTCAGAAAACCTCGAAAGTATCAACCGTGCTTTAATAAAAGCGTCAAACAAAGAAGTAACACGTCTGGAAAAAATGATGAGCTTCTTAGCCACTACAGGAAGTGCTACCCCATTTATCGGTCTGTTCGGAACCGTGTGGGGGATTATGGACTCCTTTCAGGAAATTGGCATCCAAAAATCCGCTAGCCTGCAGACAGTAGCCCCAGGCATTGCAGAAGCTCTTATCGCCACAGCCCTCGGCCTATTCGCCGCAATTCCAGCAGTCATAGCCTATAATCACTATCTTCACCGGATCAAAGAGATAATTTCAGAAATGGAGGATTTCTCCATTGAGTTTATTAGCATTTCAGAAAGACTCTATGGCATTTAAATTTCGTTCACTAAAAAAAAGAGAAGTAGGAACTTCTCTATCAGAGATCAATGTTACTCCTCTGGTAGATGTAATGCTGGTATTATTGATCATTTTTATGGTAACAGCACCTATGATGCACTCCGGTATAGGTATTAACCTTCCTCAGGCTGAAACCCAGTCCGCCCCCGCTGAGGAAGGCCTGGCCATCAGCATTACTTCCGACCGCTATATCCATATTAAAGACCAGGTGATCAATCAGTTTCTCCTGGAACAGAAGCTTAAAGAATATTTTTATGGACAGACAAAAAAAATTGTCTATATCCGGGCTGATGAAAGTCTTCCCTATGGATATGTTATTCACATCCTGGATATCATAAAAAAGGCCGGAGTGGAATCTGTAGGATTAGTGGCAGAACCCCCGAAAAAAGACAAAAAATAAGATGACGACCATATCCCATAGAGAAAATGCTTTTACCCGGGCAGTAATAATTTCTGTTTCCCTGCATATAGCACTTTTTATTCTTATCCTGCTCTCACCATACCTGCCTAAATCTTCAAAGAAAGGCATGATTCACTATGTCAATGTGATCTCATTTGGAGGAGGAGGCGGTGGTGGTGGTAGCGGCGGAGGCGGCCTTTCCGGAGGCGGAAACTCTCCTTCTACTTCAGAAGAAAAAATGACTGAAACTTCTGTCCAGAAAAGAGATAGCCTGCAAGACCTCACAACAGCCCAGAATCTCAAGACCCAAAATCCTCCCTCCATGACTTATCCGGTTGACAAGCCGAAAAGAGAAAAATCTTCCCGGAAACCAAAAAAAACTGTTATAAAAAAATCATCAAATTCAAAAACTTCTCTACCCAATACAAGTGCCAAATCAGGTAAGGGTACAGGAAAGGGCTCAGGATTGAGAATCGGGGTAGGAAATGGCTCAGGAGGAGGAGGAGGCGGCGGCGGCTCAGAATTTGCCGGTCAGATAGGGCTTTCCAATTTCCCTTACACTTATTACCTGCAGAACTTACATGGAAAAATATCCGGCAATTGGCTCACAGCTCAGATACAAACCGGATTGAGCGGGGCATATCATACTACTGTCCTTTTTAAAATTTTCCGCAACGGCCGTATATCTGATCCAAAGATCGTTGAATCCAGCGGAGTAAGGACCATGGACCTTTCCGCCATCCGGGCTGTCCGCGATGCATCTCCATTCCCTCCATTACCCCCTGGATATGAAGATGAATATTTGCAAATACGCTTGATTTTCGAGCATAACAAATGATTGCAAGAAAATTAATAACCCTCGCATGCCTGTTTTTAGTAGCCAATTTTATCCTGTATCCCCAACAAGAAGTAGTGATGAGCATTAAAGAAGGAATGCCCTTAATTCCGGTGGCTATCCCTAATTTTTCAGTTAAAGATACCTCTCCCGAAGCAAAAGATGCTGCTGATATCCTCTATAAAGTGATCTCAGATGACCTTAAATACAGCCGAGTATTCAGCCCTCTTCCCAAAAACTATTATAATTATATAAAACCCCTCGATCCTGATAAAATCCTCTTTCAGGACTGGGAATCCATCCAGGCGAAACTATTAATTGTAGGACAAATATCCAAACAAGATGATAAGACTATTCAGTTTGAAGCCAAGTTCTATGATGTAAAATCGGAACGATTCATCCGGGGCAAGACCTATCAGACGGAAAAATCCCTTCTCCGCCTTGCTGCCCATAAGTTTTCCAACCTTTTAATGGAAACCTATGGTGAGCCCCAGATATTCACAACTAAGATTGTCTTTATCTCCAACCGCGACGCAAATAATGAGCTCTACATGATGGATTACGATGGCCACAACCAGACACGTTTGACATTCAACCGGGAAAAAGATTACATGCCTGCCTGGTCAACCGATGGAAAATCAATCGCATATACTGAATTCAAAGGAGGAAATGCAAGGCTATACATTTACAATCCATTTGAAGGCAAAAGAAAACTTGTCTTTGACCTCGGCACAAGCTTCGGGCCTTGTTTCTCCCCGGATGGTAAAAAATTGGCTTTTTGTTCTACTGAGGATGAATCCAATTCTGAAATATATACTGCCAGAAGCGACGGTACGAATATAAAACGGCTTACTTTTAATAAATCCGCTGATGTATCTCCCTCATGGTCCCCCAACTGCCGGGAGGTCGCATTCACTTCAGACAGGGGTGGTTCACCTCAAATCTATATTATGGATGCTGAGGGTTCAAATGTGAGAAGACGCAGCTTCGGAGGAAACTACCATGACAGCCCGGCCTGGTCTCCAACAGGAGATAGGATTGTCTATGTTTCCCGGGTTCAAGCCGTATTTGACCTTTACATCCTAAACCTTAGAACTGATGAGATCATAAAGCTTACCGAAGGATATGCCCGCAATGAATCCCCTTGCTGGTCAGCAGACGGACGCCATATTATCTTTTCCTCGAACCGCATCGGTACTATCCAGCTTTATTCTATCGACTATGACGGTGCAAATTTAAAACGCTTGACTTCTAAAGGCCAAAACAAACTTCCTGACTGGGCAAGAAACTAGTCCCAAATAATCGGATAAGGGATTTTTTCAGCAAATTAATTGATAGGCTTATCCCGATTATTTGGGAACTAGTATTTAAGGTTGACAGAGGAAAAATTTAATTGTATAAAATAATGGAATTTGTTTAAAATGAAGTCACAAAAAACATCCAAAGGAGACACTATGAAAAAAATTCTAACCCTATCTCTCTCTTGCTTTTTGGTGATCGCATTCTTTGCATCCTGCAGGAAAAAAGTGGAAGAAACCCCTCCACCTCCTCAGGTTGAAGAGCAACCTAAACTCGAAAAAGTCGAGAAACCTCCCGTAAAAGAACCTAAATTAACGGAAGAAGAGATTTTTGCAAAAAAAAGCCTGGAAGAACTGAATGCCGAAAAACCTATGAACGTGGTACTATTCGATTATGATAAATTTTTCATTCGCGAAGATGCTAAGCTGATTCTTCAGAATAATGCTGCCTGGATGAAAAAATGGAAAAGCGTAAAAATTCTGATCGAAGGGCACTGCGATGAAAGAGGCACCGAAGATTATAACATGGCCCTGGGCGAAAAAAGAGCAAAAAGCGCTTTTGACTATCTCGCTTCTCTGGGAATTTCTTCAGATAGGATAAAAACTATATCCTATGGAAAAAGCCAACCGACAGACCTTGGGCATAACGAAATTGCCTGGCAAAAAAACCGCCGGGATCAGTTTACTATTATAGAAAAATAGCATATGCTGAAAAGGTTTTCTTTCGGACTGATTCTTTTTACTTCTTTCTCTATCCTCCTGACCGGTGCAGATAAGAGAAAAAAAGCTTATGAACTTATATACAAAGACATTCAGATACTTAAACAGCAGATTCAGAACCTGGACAAAAAAATTGACAGCAACCGGGAAGAAATAAGTTCCATCCAGAAACAACTTACTGAAATACTGAAATTAAACCTGCTTGCCCGTAGCGAACAAGCAGGTTTATTAATAGAACAGAAAAAAATTCCCACTCAATATCAAGTTCTTCTGCAAAAATTCGATACTTTAAGTTTTGAGCTGGCAAAAATCACAGAAAAACTTATAGAAATAGAACAAACTGCTTCCCCTCCTAAAGAGACCCTTGAAGATACAGAATCCGAAAAACCTTTAGGAGAAGAAAAAAGCGGAGGCGAGGAAAAATCTACGGAAATTGAAGAGCAGCCCATAGCCATGCCTCCCCCTGATTTAAGCCCCCAGCAAGTTTTTAATATGGCTAGGTCGGACTATCTCAAAGGTAATTTCCAGCTGGCAATTGAGGGATTTGCAATTTACCGGCAACACTTTGCAGAAAGTCCTCTGGCAGACAATGCTCTATACTGGATTGGAGAATCCTTTTTCAGCCAGAACAAATTCGAAGAAGCCATAGAGAAATTTAACGATTTTATTCTGATTTATCCGAATGGTGATAAAATTGCTGCCGCCTATTTAAAAAAAGGGATATGCCTTATGAAACTTAAGAAAAATGAGGAGGCACTTTCTGTATTCAGACTTCTGATCAGCAAATTTCCCCTTGAAGAAGAAACAAAGATCGCTCAACAAAAAATCAAGGAGTTAAAGTAATAATATGAGAGACGTCAACAGCTTAAACAAAGTAATATTAATCGGCCACTTGGGAGCAGATCCGGAGCTGCGATATATACCACAGACCGATAGGGCAGTAGCCAATTTCTCCTTGGCTACAAACGAGCAGGTTTTCAAACCAGACTCGGATGAAAAGGATTCCCGAACTGAATGGCACCGAATAGTTGTATGGGGAAAACTTGCAGAGTTTGCAGAGAAATACCTGAGCAAGGGAAAGCAGATCCTCTTAGAAGGACGGCTAAGAACTGAGAAATGGCAGGACCAGGAAGGAAACAAGAGACAGACTACCAAAATCCATGCATATAACATCACCATGCTGGGAAAACGGGATGACTACACAGCAAAACCCCCTGCAGATTCTCAAAAAACACATGAAGATTTTCCGGCACAAAAAAAATCAATACCTGACGTTCAAATTAGTGAAGATGACGATGAAGTCCCTTTTTAGCCTGGATTATTCACGAGGCCTTTTTTTATGAATAGCTCAGGTTAATCAATGAAAAAAAAAAAGATCATTGAAAAAGAGGAAGAATTTAAGTCGCAGATAATTGAAGACCTCCGGCCATGGGGAAAGTTTCGTTCATTTCCGCATAAAAACGCCAGCAGCATAAAAATTATCACAGTAAATCCCGGGGGGAAATTATCCCTTCAATATCACAACCTGCGCAGTGAATTCTGGATCGCTCTGGATAAAGGGTTGGAAATCACAGTGGGAGAAAGGGTCTGGCAACCTGATATTAATGAAGAAATATTCATTCCCGCAAAAACTCCCCATAGATTAAAATGTACCAGCAAGCATCCGGCCAGGATCATGGAAATCTGGATAGGCCCGTCTGACGAATCTGATATTATCCGTCTGGAAGACAGTTATGGAAGAAAGTAGCCTCGAGCTCACATAGTCAAAGGAACTTCCTGCATCAGCAGGGCAGTAGGATGTTTGAAGAGAATTTTTTCTATAACATACTCCTCAATTTCATGAGCTGTCTTAAAGGTCATCGCTTTTTGAACAATTTTTTCAATATTCTGACATTCTACAGAGCGTAGTGCTCTCTTTATCCGGGGAATAAATATCGGATTCATGCTGAACTTTCTTATTCCAAGCCCCAGCAGGACAAGCGCAGCCAGCGGATCAGCAGACATTTCTCCACAAACCGACACTTCGATCCCTTCTTTATGTGCGTTTTTGACAATAAATCTTAACAATCTCAGCACAGAGGGATGCAAAGGTTTAAACAAATGGGAAACTAATTCATTAGTCCTATCAACTGCCAGATAATACTGAATAAGGTCATTAGTCCCAATACTGAAATAATCAACTTCTTTTGCTATCCTATCAGATACAGCCGCTGCTGCCGGAACTTCGATCATCACTCCTAGAGGAATATTCTCATCAAAAAGAATATTTTTATTCTGAAGCTCCTCTTTCACCTCTTTTAAAATAAGTTTTACTTCTTCGATCTCTTCCATCTCGGTTATCATTGGAATCAGTAACCTTATATTCCTCTTAACACTGGCACGAAGAATCGCCCTAAGCTGTACTTTAAACATTTCCCTATCCCGCAAAGAGACTCTTATCGCTCTTAGCCCGAGAGCTGGATTCGGCTCCTTTTCAATTTTCATCTGAGGCAGGTTTTTTTCGCCGCCGATATCAACAGTTCTGATATATACAGGTAAGGGAGCAGCATCTTCAGCAAGCCTGGAATAGACCTTAAAATGATCCTCCTCATCAGGAAGGTCAGTACGCTGGAAATAAATGAACTCCGAACGGAACAATCCTATACCTTTAGCACCTAAAGAAAAAGCAGGTTTCACTTCTTTCGAAAGTTCTATATTTGCCATGAGTGAAAATTTAACTCCATCCAAAGTGCAGGCCTTTAATTTAGCTGTTTTTTGCAGTTCCTTACGATAGCTGTCATACTTATCCCTCTTGTCGGCAAATTCCCGCTGTACAGCAAAAGGAGGATCAATAATGACCTCCCCATCTGAGCCGTCCACAATCAAATAATCTCCATTTTTGACTTTCCGAGTGATATTTCTAAGTCCCATTACAGCAGGAATGTTCAAGGAGCGGGCAAGGATTGCCGTGTGTGAGGTTGCGCCTCCCATATCAAGGGCTATCGCTAAAACATTTCCCTGGTTCAGCCGGAAAGCAGCTTCAGAGGGTAAGAGATCATGAGCAACTATGATTTTATCTTTTTTATCATCTATTTTTTTTCTTTTCTGCGGTTTTAAATTCCGGTAGAGTCTTGATAAAACATCAGAAACGTCTGACTTTCTCTGCTTAAGATATTCATCTGTGATCGATTCAAATATTTTGTTATATCTATCATAAACCTGGGAAATCGCCCATTCTGCCTTACATAAGTCTTGTTTAATTCTCTTTTCCAACGCCGAAAGTAGTGACTTATCCTTAAGGATCATCAAATGAGCTTCAAAAATAAATGAATTGTCTTCTCCAATCATGTTACCTACTTCTTTTTTAATCTGCTCCAGTTGCTTTTTAGTCTGCTCAGATGCTTTTTGCAGGCGTTCCCATTCCTTTATTGATCTGTTTTTTGTAATAAATTCTTTTTTTGAAGAAAAAATAACTTTCTCTGTCAAAAGGACTTCGCCATAAGCTATTCCAGGAGAAACCCCCGTTCCCCTTACTCTGAAATAATCCATTTTAACATTATTCATTTTCATAAAATTTATCGTTTATGAGCGCCTCGAGCGATTCAAGCGCTATTTCTTCGTCTTTTCCCGCAATCCTTAGGGTAATACTAGAGCCTTTAGTGGCTGCCAGGGTTAGAGTCCCAAGGACACTTTTCCCATCAATTATATTTCCATCCTTTTCAATTTTGACTGAAGATTCAAATCGATTAGCCAAGTTCACCAATTTCACAGCTGCCCGGGCGTGTAATCCCAATTTATTTTTTACAGTGATTTTTTTTGTGACCATTGTCCTCCTGAATAATCCGGGCTAATTCTTAGATCTTAAGAGGGCACTGGCAAGGTGGATATTCTTCCTCCCCTGCTCAACGACCTTTTTTGCAACATCCTTTAAATTAAAGCTCCGCTGCAGAGAAATAAACTTTATTAACATAGGCAGATTCACACCGGTAATTATCTCAACCTGGCCCTCTTTAAGGAAGCTGAAGCTTAAATTTGAAGGTGTCCCCCCAAACATGTCTGTGAAGATCAAGACTCCGTTCTTTTGATCTACTCTTCTTAAACTCTGATTGATTTTTCTCTTTGACTCTTCAACATCATCATACCAGCCGATAGATATTGCTTCAATATTGACAGCCTCGCCAAGAATAATCGTCAAAGAATTCAAAAGTTCTTCCCCCAATTTACCGTGAGACACAATTATTCCGCCGATCATTCTACAGCTCCATTAAAACATATGGGCCAACTTTCCCAGATCTCAATTATCTCTTCATATAATTCCTGTTCTATGATCACTATTTTATCATTACTCTCTTCTATTTATAAATATCCTTGTGGTTAACCTGAGAAGAAAATTTATTCCCTACAAGGTGATCCCTCAACTCATTAGCAATAGTCACTGATCTATGTTTCCCTCCTGTACACCCTATTGATATAGTCAGATAACTTTTTCCTTCGGCAACAAAATTCGGCATTAAATAGTCAATAAACATGAATAATTGCTTTAGTAAAACCTTTGTTCCCGGGAAATTAAGCACATAGTCTCTGACACTCTTATTTTCTCCGGTCTTATCTCTTAATCCCTCAACATAATACGGGTTCGGTAAAAATCTGACATCAAACACAAGATCAGAATCAACCGGGATCCCATATCTATATCCAAAGCTGATTATTACTATCTGAATATCTCCTTTAGCCTTCTTTACAAACCGTTTTGCAAGAATCTTTCTTAGCTCCGTAACTTTTATGGTAGTTGTGTCGATAACATCATCTGCCAAATTTCTGATCTCTTCCAGACTCTTCCTTTCCAGCTCTATTTTCTCCCAGATTGAATGTTTTCTTTTAAGGGGATGAGGCCGTCTGCTTTCACTAAATCTCTTGACAATTACCTCATCCGAAGCTTCCATGAAAATCACTCTAGGAAGTTCATTTTCTCTAATGGATTTTAAGATTTTTGGGAATTCGGTTGAAAAATTTGCTTCTCTAATATCTATGATCAAAGCTACTTTGTCAATTTCAAATTCTCTCTTCTTCCGCAGATTGATAAATATGGGAATAAGTTTTGCCGGGAGGTTATCTACACAGTAATAACCAAAATCTTCCAGAATCCTACTGGCAACTGTCTTTCCTGAACCGGACATGCCGGTAACAATCAAAAATCTGTCCTGTTTCATTTTCATCTATTGTCCTTTCTATTGCCAAGGGCAAGAGCGCGATCTAATCTACTCGCTATTTCCTGAGGAGCATGACATCCTTTTTCTCTCAAAATATGGACTTTACATGCAACTTCAATCAATGTTGCAATATTCCGTCCGGGAGCGACGGGTATACTGACCTGGGGAATTTTTATACCTAAGATTTCACATACTTCGCGAGACTCCAAGCCTAAGCGGTCATATTTTTTTCCATGTTCCCACTGCTTTAACTGAACAACCAAATCTATCTTTGACTTATTACATACAGTCCTGCTTCCAAATATATGTTTTATATTAATAATGCTCAAACCTCGAATTTCCATAAAGTTACGGCTAAGAGAAGGGGCCCGGCCAATGAGTCTCCCCCCCGCATTCTTTTCAATATGAGTAACATCATCAGAAATAAAACGAGCACCCCGGGAAATCAGTTCAAGAGAACTCTCGCTTTTCCCAATTCCGCTGTCCCCTCTAATTAGCACTCCCAGTCTGTAGATCTGAAGCAATCCCCCTGAACTAGTAATCTCTTCTTTTTTTGGTACCTGTCCAACCGGAAACTTCGATTTGGACTTTCGGAAAGGATCTTTTATTCTAATTTTTCTTCTTCCTCGCGAATAATTTCCAGGACTGCATAGATTTTCTCAGCTTTTAATATTTTTTGAATCATGGTATCCGCCTTGCGAACAAGATGAGCAATAGCAGCTAAAATCTGTAGATTTAGACTGGGATTATCAGGTGAAGACACCACTAGAAAAAAGATATGTGAAGGAGTTCCGTCAGGTGAATTAAAATCCGCTCCTTTTCGGGAGACTGCCAGCATTACAAGAGGATTCTTGGCCAATTTTATCTTACAATGTGGAATAGCCACTCCATCACCAATAGCTGTACTCCCTAATCTCTCCCTCTGGAGCAACTTTTCGAACAGTTCCTTATCCTTACTGATTTTGTTCTTTTTTTTCAAGAAATGAACCATCTCTTTAAGAACATTTTCCATATCCTGGTGTTCTAACTCAAGAATAATCATATCCTGTTTTAGTAAATCAGAAATTTTCAATTTTCTCTCTCATATATTTTACTCTGGCTCGATCAGCCCAATATTTCCATCTTTTCTGCGATAGACGACAGCCCATTTTTCAGATGAAAATTTCCGAAAAACAAAGGCATCTTCCTTACTGGATTCAAACAACATCAGAGCCTCATCGATCGATATGGGCTTTAAATAAAAATTCCCGCTTCTTATCACTCGTTTTTCCAGCTCTTGACTCTCGGAAGTAGAAGAAAGGCCGGTGATTTCATTATTTTTTCTCCTTTTCCTCTTCCTGAGTTTTTCCTTCTCTTTTTTAACCCGTCTTTCTATATTATCAAAAACAACTCCCAGGGAACTCAACATATCTTGTGTTTCTTCCTCTGCATTAATAGTGGCACCTTTGATCTTTATTTTGACCTCTGCTTTATTCCTGTATTTTTCAAGCGACAGAACAATATTCACCTCAACCGCATATCCCAGTAACTTTTCTATGGTCTCTATCCGCTTTTTGCAATATTCTTCCACTTCAGGGGAAATTGTTGTATGCCGAGCAGTAAAATTAATATTCATCAAGATTCCTCCATCCAGTATTTTCGCTTTCTTATGTGAGATGGGGGAATTGACAATTGTTTTCTGTATTTTGCAACTGTCCGGCGAGCAATCTTCAAGTTTTCTTTTGCTAAAATATCCCCGACCTCTACATCACTTAAAGGCTTTTCTCTGTCTTCCTTCTCAATCAGTTTCTTAATCCTATGTTTGACTCTTAATGACGATATTTCTTCCCCGAAATCTCCAGCCAAAGATTTATGGAAAAAATATTTAAGAGGAAAAACTCCCCTCGAAGTCATAATATGTTTGTTTGCCACAACCCTTCCGACTGTTGATTCATGCACTCCAATAGCCTCAGCTACTTCGATCAATGTTAAAGGCTTAATATAATCCAGCCCATTTTCAATAAAATCCTTTTGTTTGTCTACTATAAATTTAGCGACTTTATATATGGTGCTATTTCTCTGGTCAAGACTTCGCAAAAACCATAATGCCTTCTTAATTTTATCTTTTAAATACTGACGAGCTTCTGCATTTTCTTCAGATGCTTTAGCCAGCAGTTCTTTATAAAATCTATTTATTTGTAAATTGGGAACACCTTCATCACTCAACATGATCCGATATTCATCATCTTCTTTAGTTACAACAATGTCCGGAATAATATAAAACGTCTTCTCCTGACTGTATTTTCTTCCAGGCGTAGGATCCAAGCTTTTAATAACATCAATGTGGAATCTCGCTTCAGCAAGTGAAAGATCCAATTTCTTGCAAATTTCAGAAAACTTGGATTTTTCCAGAAGGGATAAATCTTCCTTAACGATTCTGCGGGCTATATCATCTTTAATCTCAAAATAATCAATTTGGGTTAAAAGCACTTCCTGCAGAGTAAGGCTTCCGATTCCGATCGGATCAAACTGTTTGATCTTCTCCCGAATCACTTCAATATCATCCAGAGAAGCACCCATTTCTTTACTTATCTCTTCTAAAGATACCGTTAAATATCCATCCTCATTTACATTTCCAATAATATATCTGGCGATTTCTTTTTCATCATCATTAAAAAATGTTAGATTGGCCTGCCAGTTTAAATGATCCCAGAGTGTAGTACTTTTAGAAACAAAGTTTTCATAAGCAGGCGCTTCTTTTTTTTCAATAGAATATGACCGAAATCGATTATCAAAATACTCCTTGAAATATTTTTCAAAGTCTTTATCATCATCGATCTGTAATGGATCATCCAAATCTTGGGTTTTATCCTTATCCTCTATTCTTTCTGACTGGTTACCCCCCCCATTCTCATCAGCAGTTTCCTCCTTTACTTCAAGCATGGGGTTTTCCGATAGTTCTTCATCAATAACTTCAATAAGCTCTAGATTTGTCAAAGGCAAAAGTTTTATTGCTTGTTGCAGAGCAGGGGCAAGTATAAGTTTTTGTACTTGCTTTTGATGTAACTGTTGTTTTATAAGCATTCTTTCAGCCATATTATACCATTTATACAGTCAACTAAGGTCAAATTCTTCACCCAAGTAACTACTTTTAACTTCTGCTGAAGCTACCAGTTCTGATGGAGTTCCGGTTTTTAGTATCTCCCCCTTACTGATAATATAAGCTCGGTCAGTAATTTTTAATGTTTCCCTTACACTGTGGTCAGTAATGAGCAAGCCAAGTCCTCTTGTCCTTAACGATAAAATTATCTCCTGAAGATCTAAAATGGCTATAGGGTCGATTCCTGTAAATGGCTCATCCAGAAAAATATATTCCGGGTCGGTTATCAAGGCCCTGGCTATTTCAAGCCTTCGTCTCTCTCCTCCTGACAGAGTATAGGCTTTTGCCCCCGCCAATTTTTCAAGCCCGAATTCCTGCAAAAGTTTTTCCGCCCTGCTATTCGTCTGGGAGGAATAATCTCTTTTCATCTGGTCAATAGAAAGAAGATTGTTCAGCACGCTCATTTTTCTAAAAACAGATGGCTGCTGAGGAAGCAGACATAAACCTTTTCTTGCCCTGATATACATGGGAAGATAAGTGATTTCTTCGCCATTTAAAAATATTTGACCGGAATCACGAGAGATAAGACCGAGAATCAGAGAGAATGTAGTTGTCTTTCCTGCTCCATTTGGGCCTAATAAACCAACGATCTCACCCTTTTTCACCCTAAGTGAAATTCCATTGACAACGTTTCTCCCATGATAAGCTTTTCTCAATCTTGTTGCTTCTATATATCCTTTCATCTTTAACTATTTTATAATTGTCTTAGACCTTTTTTGATCTTGATTTTCGATAAAAATTTTACCATCGCCCAGGGAAAAAGTCAATTTGTCGCCCTCTGTTTTCCCTTTGTTCTTGTCTATTAAAACCGGATCTCCCAACAAGACGATCATCTCTTTCCCCAGGTTATACCTCGCCTCTTCTCCCCGACCCTCATATGTGTTTTGTATTATTTTGACATCAGAATAAGCCAAAATATTTAACAATTCAGCACTTTCCTGATGAAGAGAGACTGAAAGAGATTGAGCTTGGAGTTCCGTATCCCTTACGTTTAATTGGCAGTCTATCTTGTAGATGATGACCGCTTCAACCGGCTTAAACTCCATTGAATCAGAGGATATTGTGATCTTTTCTTCAATATCCTTGTTTTTTGGCATATATGAAAATGAAGACACAACAGATTCTTCACATTGAAATCTTCCCGTATCTTTAAAGAGAGTAAGTTTGCTTGCATTCAGCATATCGTTTCCTTGCCAGGCCTTTACATTTTTTTTGAAGTAAAAACACTGCTTTTTGTCAATATACCTCATTTCTCCGGCTATGATAAAAACCGGCCGGTCTTTTGAAAAAAAACCGATGGAATTATTTTGACCTTCTCCAGGATATAATATTACCGTAATCCCATCCTTAGCAATTACATTGTCATTATCAAAGACAATATCGATCTCTCCGGCAGAAACTCTATAATCCTTTGACTGGATTATTGCTTTTAAAACATCCTTGCCCTTGATTTTTAGATGATTTTTTTTCCCTCCAATGATTAGATAATCACCCTGAATAATTCTTCTGCCTTTTTTATTTTTCTTCTGTTCAATCATCCTGACCTTTTTCTCAGCATTAAATCTTTTTAATATACCACCCTGCTTAAAAGTGCATACTAAGGACTCTGCCCGGATTTCTGATGAACTTCCAGAAGCTGTGATATTTAAAAAACGACAATTTCCCTTAGCTTCCATCTTATTAATCTGAAAGGCATCCTTATAGTTCTTAATGAATATTTCTCCCGCTTCGATCTCTCGCTTTTCAGCTGCTGACATAAGAGAATCATTATCTCCAAGTTCAGGGAGCTCTTCTTCAGAGATCCAAGATAAAAAAACATTTCCTTCTAAAAATATTGTGTTAATGTTTTCCCTGTCACTAAAAAAGTCAAAATCCATATTGTCTGCCTTAATTTGGCTTTTTCCATAGTCAAGCACAACATTACCCTCAATTAAACCCCCTCGCCTTTTGTGTGAATAATCCAGTTTTTTCCCGGAAACAAATAGGGGAATATCCGATTTGGTATCCACCCTCAATTCCAGCTTAACATCCTTTGAGAGCACTAATTTTTCCTTTTTCACTTCAAAATTGCCTATCCCGGCTGAACCTGAAATCTCTTCTGAAAAAAACACAACTCCACAGTTACTTTTTATCGTGTCTGTTTCAGCTTCATATTCAAATAATGAAGATTTAATGACCAAGTCTTTGAATTTGATAATTGAATTTCCAGTTAAACGAAATTGGGTTGCTTCTTCATTATGAATGATTTCATCACCAGAAAAGTAAACATTCTGCCCATCAACAGACTTTAAAAAGGAAATTTCAACATTACCCTCCAGATGATACCAGCCATCCTCTCCAATATAATATCTATCAACTTTAACTTTTCGGCTTGGTTTTCCCTTTTTATCCTCAAAATATAAAACGTTTTCTCTGTTTTCCACTTTTTGTTTTACAAGTTCTCCCTTAGAAGGGATGATCTTTATCCTCTTTTTTGAACGGGAAATAAAATTCATGGTAATCACCACCAGAACAGAAAGAAAAAAAACCGCTATGAAATATTTAAAAAATCTGGCATGTGATATTTTTTCCTTCTTCATTACAATAATAGTATACTCCAATATTGCCCGAATCTAAATAGCCTGAATTATTCATAAAAGATGAAATTCGGGTGTGGCTTGTGCTCGCTTCAGATTCATCTTAGCATTCGCGTGTTTTCGGATCAACTGACCTGATTCTTGCTTAAGAAGGGAAGGGCTTTATATCTTCCATATTCAGATAAAGGCGTTCTTCTCCCAAATACTCTGAAAAGTTTATAGAATAGACTATACTGATCCTGTCTCCTTTAAACATCCTATCTTTCCAATCTCCTTTTCCCCAGCCGATGGCCTCAAATACAATACCGTTATTTCGCACCAGCGCTTTAATATGTCTGCTTTTAATCTTAAGGGGCTCGGCAACTATCTCAACATTCTCTGTTAAAAAAACAGGCCTGGGATTGCCCATTCCGAAAGGAGAAAGCAGTGCAAGCACATCAAGAAACTTGGCATCAATATCATTAAAATTGATTTTCGTGTCAATGTGAATTTTTTTTCTCAAATCTTCCGGCTGTATCATGTTATCAGCATAAATATTTACAGCCTGCTTAAAGGAATCCATTTTATCACAGGAAAGTTCACATCCTACCGCCATAGGATGGCCCCCGAAATTCAACAAGTTATTTTCAACTTGCTGCAGACAATTAATTAGGGAAAAGTCATTAATACTCCTACCTGAGCCATAGGCGATCCCGCCTTTATAAACAAAAAGAATTACTGGCCTGTTAAAATACTCTTTCAGCCGGGAAGCAACAATCCCGATGACACCACGATGCCATCCTTCACATCCGAGGATAAGAAGCTTATAACGCTCATGCAACGACTTAGCTTCAACTCGGTACACAGCCTGCTTTAAAGTCTTTTTTTCCACTGCCTGTCTCTCGGTATTTAAACCATCCAATCTAAGCGCAAGTTTTTTGCTTTCTTCAACCGAATCAGAAAAAAACAGTTTGACGGAGAGGTCAGCCTTCCCAAGACGTCCTGCCGCATTGATCCTGGGGCCGATTCTAAAACCAACATCTCCTGTGTTGACTTTATTCCCCTTTATTCCGCATACTTCCAGCAGACTTTTTAAACCTTTATTGGCAACATTTTCCAATGCTTTTAAACCAACCTTGACAAAAATTCTATTTTCATTTTGGAGCGCCACAATATCAGCAATTGTTCCTATAGAGACCAGCTTTAAATAATGCGGCAGAACAGAAGCTTTTCCTTCTTTTTTTAAAATAGCCTGGATCAACTTAAATACAACCCCGACTCCAGCCAGATTCTTATCTGGATAACCCGAACTGCTGACTGCTGGATTTAAAACCGCCAGGGCTTCCGGCAAAGTCTCCCCGGGCTGATGGTGATCTGTAATAATAACATCCACACCTATTTTTTCAGCTTCCCTGACAAATTCCAAAGCTTTTATCCCGCAATCAACACTAATAGCAAGAGAAGCTTCTCTTTGCTTTACTATCCGGATATACTCAGGTTTAATCCCGTACCCATTTATTAACCTGTCGGGAATATAGTAATCCACCTCAATTCCTAATGATTCAAGTGCCCGCCTAAGAATAACAACTGATAGAATACCATCTACATCATAATCACCAAAAATAATAACTTTTTCACCACTTGAAGCGGCTTTTCCTATTCTTTCTACTGCTGCCTGCATCCCATCCATTAAATACGGGTCATGCAAGTCATCCAGGGTTCCATGAAAAAAATTATGCGCTTTTTGACTGTTGTTAACATCCCGATTAATAAGTATGCGAGCAAGATAAACCGGTATACCTATCTCTTTTGACAGCACAGATACATTTTTATTTAAACGCGGTAAAATCCAAATTGCCTCACTCATAAGCCTTAAACTTTAACACAAACAATCCCAAGGCTCAAGAAGAGGATAAATTGGAGTTCCCCCAATAAGCTCAGTCGAATTGACTTTGAGGGGATTCAAAAATATAATGCTAACCTGGATTATTCGCGAGTCGAGGTTGCTGCAGATGCAAGGCACAGGGTGCGAAGCTGTGGTCCTTCACCGCAAGTACCCTGTAACGAAGCAGATGCGGTAAGATCGGCTCGCCTGAATGGTAAAAAAATGGCGATTAAAATTAAAAACAAAAACGAGAAAATAGTTAAAGTAATCATTCTCAAAAGAATCTTGCATATCGCTGAAAAGAAATTAATAATAAGAACATCGCCATTTTTTTATGAATAGGTCAGGCTAATATCAAAATGACAAATCTAAAAAATAAATTATCCAGGACCAGAGATACATTTAAAAAAAGGATAGACGAACTGCTCCAAAGTAAAAAAAATAAAGAAGAAATCCTGGAAGATATGACCGAGGCATTATTTCTTGCTGATGTTGGGATAAGCTCAACCGAAAAGATTATAGATGTTATTCGCAAAAAAACAAAAAAAACCTATTCCGCTGCAGCAATAAAAAATATCCTGGAAGAAGAAATCAACCTTATCCTTTCTCAATATCCAGTAAAATTAAATCTGAACCATCCCCGCTCTGTAGCCATGTTTGTTGGTGTAAATGGCGGAGGGAAGACCACCTCGCTTGCAAAAGTTGCTTATCATTTTAAGTCTAAAGGCAAAGAAGTCATGATCGTCGCTGCCGATACTTTCAGGGCAGCCGCCCAGGAACAAGCTTCTATATGGGGAAAACGTTTAAACATCCCGGTAATAAAAGGCCAGTACGGAGCTGACCCGGCATCTGTCACATATAATGCAATTCAGTCTTTCAAAGCAAGAAATTCCCATCTTCTCTTAATCGACACTGCCGGGAGGATCCATACTAATGCCAACCTTATGAATGAACTTGAAAAAATTAAAAATATCATTTCCAGAGAGATCCAGGATGCTCCTCATGAGACATTTCTTGTTCTGGATGCTAGCATCGGACAAAATTCTTTGTATCAGGCTAAAGAATTCCTTAAATTTTCCGGATTAAGCGGAATTTTTCTATCCAAACTGGACGGAACTGCAAAGGGGGGAAGTGTTATCAGTATAATCGATGAATTGAAGCTTCCCATAAAATTTATTGGAACAGGCGAAGGGGAAAAAGATCTAATAGCATTTTCTCCCAGTAAATTCGCCAGTGCTCTACTTTCATGAGTAAACTCAAAGATATCGAATACCTTCAAATGTCATACAGCCTGGCAGAAAAAGGCAAGGGCCTTACCAGCCCAAATCCTAATGTTGGAGCTGTAGTGGTCAACAATAATACAATTGTCGGCTATGGCTACCATAAAGGGCCTGGAAAAGCTCATGCCGAAGTTGTCGCCCTGGATCGAGCCGGACAAAAGGCACAAAACGGAACCTTATATATCACTCTGGAACCCTGCACCCATTGGGGAAAAACTCCCCCATGTGTGGATAAGATACCGAATTACAAATTGAAACGAATTGTGATATCCGATTATGACTCCAACCCGATCGTATATAAAAAAGGAGTTCAGGCTCTGCAGCAAGCCGGGACAGAAGTCTCGATCGGGTTGCTGGCAGACAAGAACAAGAAATTAAATGAAACCTATATCAAATATATCACAAAACAAACTCCATTTATCACGGTTAAAGCTGCCATCAGCCTTGATGGGAAAATAGCCACAAAAACTTATGACTCACAGTGGATCTCTTCCGCTCCGACACGCGAGTATGTCCATCTGCTCAGAGGTGAATATGATGCCATTCTTGTCGGAATTAATACTATTCTCAAAGACGATCCCCTGCTGACAGTACGCCACCCTAACTGGCCAGGCAAACGTTTAACCAGGATTATTCTGGATTCTCATCTCCGTTTCCCCTTAGAAACAAAAATCATAAAAACTCTCTCAAACGGCAGGATCCTGATATTTACCGGGGAAAATTCTTCTACTCAAAAAGCAAGTATATTCGAAAAAAAGGGCATTGAAGTCATCAGGATGCCTTTAACATCTCCTAATCTGGATTTAAATAAAATCTTTACCTGGCTGGGAAAACACGGAATATCCAGTGTTCTAGTTGAAGGAGGGGGGCTTATCCAGACATCGATTCTGGAAGAGAAACTCGCAGATAAGATATTTTTGACCGTTTCTCCAAAACTGATCGGAGGAGCTGAATCACCGGCTTTTTTCCAGGGAAAAGGAGTTGAACTAGTGAAAGATGCGCTTAATTTGAAAAACATAACCTCTTATAACATCGATAAAGACATTATTTTAGAAGGATATTTATAATGTTTACCGGAATCATCAGCCATAAGGGTCTTTTTAGAGGATACCGTCATGGAAAACAGGAGATGTTCCTGGCAGCTTCCTCTCTTTTTTCACAAATAAAAAAGGGAGAAAGCCTTGCGGTTAACGGGGTATGTTTAAGCCTCGTGAGAAAAGAGAGATATCTGCTTTTCTTCAATCTTTCTGAAGAAACTCTCAAAAAAAGCACTTTAGGCCTTTTACATCCGGGAGACAACCTGAACCTTGAACTTCCGCTCACTCTTTCTCAGCCGTTAAGTGGTCATCTGGTTACCGGCCATATTGATGCTACCGGAAAAGTCCTAAATATCAAAACAAAAAGAAATGGCAAAAGGTTTACCATATCATTTCCTCGCCAACTAAAACCGTTTTTTATTCCAAAAGGCTCGGTAGCCCTGGATGGTGTAAGCCTTACAGTAGCTGACCTTAGACCCACTTCATTTGATGTCGAAGTAATTCCGTTAACTCTTAAAAACACAAACATAAATGACTGGAAAAGGGGGCGTGCTGTCAATCTCGAATGTGACATAATCGGAAAATATGTGTATAATTATACGGTTAAACAAAAATGAAAGAAAAAGAATCTTTTGCTGCTATAGAAGACGCTATCAAAACAGTCCAAACCGGAAAATTGATCATCATTATCGACGACGAAGACCGTGAAAATGAAGGCGACCTCATGGTTGCTGCGGAAAAAGTCACTCCGGATATTATTAATTTTATGGCAAAACACGGCCGCGGCCTTATCTGCCTTTCCTTAACAAAAGAGAAACTCAAGCAGCTGAATCTACCTTTGATGGTTTTAGACAACACAGCTCAATTTCAAACAGCCTTTACCGTTTCTATAGATGTTAAAAAAGGCATTACCACAGGAATATCCGCCTATGACCGGGCCAAAACAATTCTATCCGCAATAGATCCTGAAACCAAACCTTCAGACCTGGCCCGCCCCGGACATATCTTTCCTCTCGAAGCCAAAGAGGGAGGGGTTCTCAAACGCACCGGACAGACAGAAGGTTCAGTAGATATTGCCCGGCTTGCCGATTTAAAGCCCGCCGGAGTGATCTGCGAAATCATGAATGAGGACGGGACCATGTCTCGGTTGAATGAACTGAAAAAATTCAGCCGGACTTATGACATACCGATCATCACCATAGCCGATATCATCCATTACCGTTTGCAGAACGAAATCCTGGTTAAAAAAATCGAAGAAACTGAACTACCGACAAAAAACGGACAATTTACTCTAATGATCTTTGAAGATACTATTAACAGAGAACAGATTGCAGCTCTGGTCAAAGGCCCTCTTGAAAAAGATGAACCAACTCTTGTCCGGGCTCATTCCCAGTGTTTAACCGGGGATACTTTCGGTTCACAACGCTGCGACTGCGGAAAACAGCTTTCTCAATCTATGAAAATGATAGAAAAAGAAGGTAAAGGAGTTATTCTATATATTCTCAATCATGAAGGACGGGGAATAGGGCTGGCCAGTAAGATCAAAGCTTACGCTCTCCAGGATAAAGGCATTGATACTGTAGAGGCAAATATAAAATTAGGTTTTAAGCCTGACCACAGAGACTATGGCCTTGGAGCCCAGGTCTTAGTATCCCTGGGAGTCAATAAACTGCGTTTGATTACCAACAACCCCAGAAAATATATCGGTCTGGCTGGTTATGGCCTGGAAATAGTTGAAAGAGTACCCATTGAAATCCACCCCACAAAAAACAACAGGGCTTATTTAAAAACTAAAAAAGAAAAAATGGGCCATATATTAGAATATGTTTAACCGACCTGGATTATGGCTAAAAGAAGAAATCCCTCAAAAAAAGTCCTAAAGAAGATTATGGCTACTTCGGACAGACAAAAACGTTTGAAGATCATTAAGGCCTTAGCCCGGATAACTAATAACTGGACAAATTATGTTTTACTGGAAACCATTGCAGATCCCTCTGAAAATATCCGTGATTTCATTATCTCTGAACTCGGCCGGAGAGAAAGTTTAGACCTTGACTTGATCTATAATAAATTAACAACTCCTCCCTGGTTTGTAAAAAGCAGCTGTCTTAGACTCCTTGGTATAAAAAAAGATCTGCACTCTGTTAAGTATATTAGAGCATTAATTGAAGAGCCTAATGCAGATGTCCGGATAACAGCGGCCCAAACACTCGGGGAGATCGGAGGAGAGGAATCACTCGCTCTTCTCGCCAGGATGATCCAAGACAAAAACCACTTTGTAAAAGTATCAGCAGAAAAAGCAATGCAAAAGGTGAGTAAACTCAAATTCAGCTAACCTCGACTCGTGAATATTTCAAGTTAATAGATCAGCAAGTAGCAATATTCGATTGAAGAATAAATGTCACTGGACCGTCATTGATAAGACTTACTTCCATCATAGCCCCAAACTCTCCGGTTTCTACATTTAATCCCCGGGTCTGAAGCAGTCCGGTGAAATAATTAAAAAGTTTTTCCGCTTTTTTTGGCTCTTCAGCCCTATCAAAGCTCGGCCTCCTTCCTTTCCTGACAGATCCAGCCAGAGTGAACTGAGAGATGACCAGAACACAACCCTTCACCTTTGATAAAGACAAATTCATTTTTCCTGCTTCATCAGGAAAAATCCTTAATTCCACGATTTTTTTTGATAAATACTCCGCATCTTTTTCTGAATCTTTTTTTTCGATCCCTACAAAAAGACAAAGCCCTTTTTTTATCTTGCCTTTTATTTTTCCGTCAACTCTGACTGAAGCATTTTTAACACGCTGCAAAACGATCTTCATCGGCTCTCCTTCTCTTTTGAAATTCCTTTACGAGAAACAATCGTTTTGAAACTCGATAAATCCTCTTTATTAATGACCAAACTTAATATATAATAAATCAAAATCCCAATCATAATCGCAGCCAGTAGAATTGCAAGTTGATCCAGGAAACTACCCTTAAAAAAATCAAAATCTCCCAAAAAAATCCAGACACTCACGCCCATGATTCCTGCTGAAAAGGCAGACTTAGCTGCAGATATTAGAAATGTCTTTTTTCTGATCTTACCTATCTTTCTTTCCAAAAGAATATAAAGAAAAACAAAATTAACAACAGAAGACAGGGATAAGGCCAGGGCAATTCCCCCTACTTTTAACGGTCCCATGAAAATCACAGATAAAACAATATAAATAACAGTGACAAAAAAGGCCGCCACAACCGGTGTCCTTGTATCTTTGAGAGAATAAAAAGCCGGAGCTAATATTCTTACCCCGGAAATAAAAGGAAGCCCAAACGCAAAAAACAACAGACAGGAAGCGGTCATAGAAGTTGACTCGGCATCAAAAACGCCTCTTTGATAAAGGACTTGAACGATGGGGCGATTTAATATTAGCAATCCCATCATTGCCGGGAAAGTAATAAAAACGACCATCTTCATTGAAAATGCAAGGGTTTTCTTTATCCCGAGGATATCATTTTGTACAGCCAGCTCTGAAAGGGTCGGAAGCAAAGCAATAGAAAGAGCGATTGAAAAAAGGCCCAAAGTTAATTCCTGAACACGGGAGGCATAGTACAAAGATGCTGCACTTCCTTCTACCAGAGAAGTGGCAAGTTTTCTGCTTATAGCCATATTTATCTGATATATTCCGGCACCAAAGATTCCCGGAATCATAAGCCTTGCAACTTTCCTTACTGCCGGATGGGTAAACGACAACAAAGGTTTAAATCGCATTCCCTTCCGCCAGACATAAGGTATCTGGAACGAAAGTTGGAACACGCCCCCTAAAACCACTCCAGCTGCAAAAACAAAAGCCGGCTCTTCAGCTTTGCCTGCAAAAAAAAGGGCCAAAGAGATTATGGCAAGATTAAAGAGAACAGGGGTAAACGCAGGAACGAAAAATTTATGGAAAGTATTCAAAATCGCCATGATCAAAGCAGCTAGGCTGACAAGAAAAACATAGGGAAACATAATTCTGGTAAGCAAAATAGTCAGCTCCATTTTCCCGGGGACATCGACAAAATTGGGGGCTATCAGCCTGACTAGAAGAGGGGAAAGAACTACTCCTAATACAGTCAAGCCAGTCATTACAAGAGTTAGATCGAAGAAAAAAGCATTAGCAAAATCCCAGAGCTTTTTACGGGTTTTTTCCTCTTTCATCTGGCTAAAAACCGGAATAAAAGCTGCCGTCATCGCCCCCTCAGCAGTCAACCTGCGCAATAGATTGGGAATCAGAAAGGCAATAGTAAATGCGTCTCCACTTTTACCAGTCCCCAAGTAAAAAGCCTGCAGCATATCCCTCAGATAACCGAATATCCGGCTGAAAAGTGTAGGAATAGATACGGCAGCGGCTGATCTTAATAACTTTCGGTTTTTATTACGCTGCTCCATTTCACCTTATTTTATATGTTATCCAATAAAAATTCTATCGTGAATTACTAAAAAATAAGTACTAAAAAATAAGGGAAATCCCACGAAGTACACGAAGTACAGTTGACAACAAAGTCAATATATCCTATTATACTCATTCTATTCAGAATAGGAGAAACAAATGGCACAACATAAGTCCGTAATCCGTCAAGCACGAAGAAGTCTGCGCAGAAAAGCCATAAACAGAAAAAACAAATCCATTCTTCGCACAGAGATAAAAAAACTAAGAACTTCAATAGAAAAGAAAGACCAAAAAAAAGCTGAAGAGCAAATGCCTCAAACCTTTTCTATTATAGATAAATCCATAAAAAAGGGAACTATCCACAAAAATACCGGCAACCGCTATAAATCAAGACTAAGCAGGCAAGTTGAGCTTATCAATCTTGCCGTTCCCAAGTAATCTCCTGCTTTTTTCTCAAAAAACAATATTGAAAAAGAAACCCTTCTATCATAGCCTTAAAGGGAAGGCTGGTGGATTTTAGTTTCATATCTATATCCCGGATCTTCGTAAGGAAATATTCCAGATTTTTATCAGAAATAGTTCCGGCAATAAAAAACAACTGTTTGAATTGATTATCGTACAGTCTCCCATAATTTTCCTTTATCTGAGGTTTTATTTCCTTAAAAATATCTTTTTTGCTCTTTTTCCCTTCCTTTAACCTGAGTTTGACCAGCAGAATGTCCCGGAAAAACCTGGCGAGCGAATCAACAATCCTTACAGGAGGAACACCTTCTTTTTCAAGTAATTTTTCCACTACAATAAGACACTCCCTATAATCACCCTTTTCCAGTTTATTCGTCAATTCCCATTCAACAAAAGATTTGACCCAACCCGTCACCTGCTCGACATCATCCAGCTCGACCTGTTTTTTATTATCAACCAAAGTTATAACTTTAGTTATTTCATTATCGAGACGTCTGAGGTCATTGCCGGCCAGTTCCATCAGCCGGCTTACCGCATCATCGGCAACAGTCTTCCCCTCCCTCTTAAACCGGGATATGATCCACTCACTAAGTTTATAACCTTTTATAGGCTTCATTTCATTTAAAACGACTGAAGAGGAAGGGAGAGAGGATAAAAACTTCACAAGAGGGGAATATTTTATTATTTTTCCCTGGAAAATAATCACAATTACAGTCGTTGGGGAAGGAGCGGAAAAATAATCTTTTAGCAATTCCTCATCCTGGGAAGACAGATCTTCATAAGAAGACGGCTTGTTCGTCTTCTTCCGCAGGGGACTCTCAACTACGATTATCCTGAAACCATCTGAAAAGAGGGACATAGTTCGAGCTGCATCTATGATATCTTTCCAGGGATGTGTCTTAAGATCGAACTTTTCAAAATGCAGGGCGCCTTCTTCAGAAGAACCAAAATCCGTAACTAAGTTATCAATAAAACTGGAAGCCGGGTAAGTTTCTTCCCCGTAAAAAATATAGCCGGAAGCGATATTTTCAGGCGTTATTCTTTTTTTCCCCAAAAAAAGGGCCACTAACTTAAAATCCCTCCAAAATCGTAATCACTACACTCCTGGCAAACTTTTCAGCTATTTTATCAATAGCTTCTGATTGCATAGACTCAAAATCAGTACCCTCAGGCACTTCATATTCTTCCTGATAAACAAAATATGGATTGGAAAATATAACTTTATTATCAATCAGATCTCTTAGAACGATCTTTGCTACTACGGTAATATTATAGCGATCAGCCGCAGCTTCCCCGGAAAAAGCGATCGGCCGGGCAGTAAATGAACTTATCTCTCCAATAAGAATAGCATCAGCAGCGTCTCTTTGGGAAGTAATATCCACTTTTCCTCGGGCAACCATCTCATCGATCACACTCTGGGTCAGCTTTAAATCCAGCTGAAACCGGGTTGTCATATTTTTAAACATCGGGATATTTACTGACTTAACATGAGTGGGGAGGGAACTTCCTGTCCCCCTAAGATGATAGCTGCAGTTGAGGCAGAATAAACCGAGCACGATGAGTATTACATACTTTTTCATTTAGTATATTATACCTGAACTATTCATAAAAAATGTCGATATGTATGATACATCTTTTCAAATCAACATTTTACCCTGATTCCTAAGATATAGCAATTGACCATTTCGTTGATGAAATTCGGGTGAGGCTTGAGCTCGCTTCAGCCACACCATAATTTCATATGATACAAATCTTTTACCATAACATTTCACATTTCACGGTTTTTCTATTTACCATTTTCTGTCTTTATCCTGGTTTCCGGCTTCCGCCGGAATGACGATTAGCCCTTACGGCCCTGTTTTTCCTGGTTTTACTGTCTTTTCTGTCTTTCCTGGTTTTATTTACCATTTACCATTTACTATTAACAGGTTTTATCCATTTACCATTTTCTGCTTTTCCACATCTGCGGCAACCTCGACTCGTTAATAATCCAGATTATATACTAAACCACAACATTTATCAGTTTATTCTTGATATAAATGACTTTTCTCGGCTCTCTATTCTCCAGATACTTCTGTATCCGCCTTAACTTTAAAGCCTTCCGTTTAATATTATCCTCCGGGAAATCTCTTTCCGCTTCGAATTTATCCCTCATTTTGCCATTGACCTGAACTACAATAGTGACGGTCTCTTCTTTTGCCAGGTCAGGATCGAAATCAGGCCACGGCTGTAAAGCTAGTAACTTTTTCTGTCCACCTTTTTCCCACATCTCTTCACAGATATGAGGGGCAAAGGGGGATAACAATAAAATCAAGCAGATCACGGCTTCTTTCAGCAATATCCTGCCATCATCACTGGAACTTAGATCCGGACAATCCTTTTTTATCTGGTTGAAATATTCCATTACAGAGCTGATTGCCGTATTAAAATGATACCTGTCTTCTATGTCCTCAGTAACCTTCTTAATGGTTTGATGCATCTTAATTCTTAAAGGTTCTACTTTATTTTCTGCAGTGGCTGTCCTATTAGGAGTAACAGGGCCGGTCTTGAATAAACCCATATTGTCCTGAAAAAAAGCCCAAACCCTGTTTAAAAAACGGAAACTTCCTTCAATTCCCTTTTCATCCCAGACAAATTCTTTTTCTGGTGGGGAGGCAAAGAGAATAAAATGCCTGGTGGAATCCGCCCCGAATTTAGCGATCATATCATCCGGGTCCACAACGTTCCCCTTGGACTTTGACATTTTTGCCCCATCTTTGGTTACCATGCCTTGGCTAAGATAAAACGGGAACGGCTCATCAATCTCTGTTAATCCTAAGTCCCGAAGAACTCTGCAAAAAAACCGCGCGTAAATCAGATGCATAACAGCATGTTCAACCCCGCCGATATATATGTCTACCGGCAGCCAGAAAGCAACTGATTCAGGATCAAAAGGAATCTTATTCTCAGAAGGAGAGCAATAGCGGAAATAATACCACGATGAGTCAAAAAAAGTATCCATGGTGTCAGTTTCTCTCCTTGCTTCCCCTCCGCATTGAGGGCACTTAGTTTTTACAAAACTTTCTACCTGCTCAAGGGGAGAACCTTCCCCTCTTTTAAATTCTACTTTCTCAGGAAGATATACAGGCAAGTCTTTGAAAGGGACTCCAACCACCCCGCAGTTTTTACAGTACATCACTGGGATAGGAGTTCCCCAATATCTCTGCCTAGAGATTCCCCAGTCTCGTAACCGATAGAGTGTAATTGCCTCGCCAAATCCTCTTTCCCGGGCATAACAGGTCATCTTCTCTATTGCTTCTCTACAAGGCAACCCTGAAAAAGAACCGGAATTAACAACTACTCCATAGTCTTCAAAGAGATCCTGTGAATCATTCGGATTGCCCTCTTCCGGTACTATGACTTCCTTAATGGGCAGGGAATATTTTCTGGCAAATTCATAATCCCTCTGATCATGAGCTGGAACAGCCATTATAGCTCCGGTTCCATATTCCATTAGGACATAATTGGCGATCCAGATAGGTATTTTCTTCCCTGTAAATGGATTAACAGCTTTCCGCCCGGTATCAATTCCTTCCTTTTCAAAATCATCCGACTCCGTTCGCTGCTGAAGCTCAGCAATTGTTTTATCCAGCCAGTCCTTTAAATTTTCTCTGTTCTCTGAGTTTTTTATCAATTCTTCCACCAAAGGATGTTCTGGTGAAAGAACCATAAAAGTAGCCCCATAAATTGTATCAATCCTGGTCGTAAAAGCTTTAATACAAAGAGAAGAATCCGCAACTTGAAATGTCAGCTGAGCTCCCTTACTCTTCCCTATCCAGTTCTTCTGCATAGTTAGTACATGCTCCGGCCATTTATCCAGCAGCCTCAACCCGGAGAGAAGTTCTTCAGCATAATCCGTGATCTTCAGAAACCACTGATCCATATACTTCTGTTTCACTTCTGTATCACAACGCCAGCACTTTTCACTTACCACCTGTTCATTAGCAAGAACTGTCTGGCATTGAGGGCACCAGTTCACCTGGCTCTTTTTCCTAAAAGCCAAGCCTTTTTCTAAAAGTTTAAGAAATATCCACTGGTTCCACCGGTAATATTCCGGAAGACAGGTTGTTACTTCCCGTGACCAATCATAACTGAGCCCTAATCGCTTCAGCTGGACCTTCATATGAGAAATGTTATTCATTGTCCATTTACGGGGGTGAATGTCTTTTTCAATAGCAGCATTTTCAGCCGGCATTCCGAAGGCATCCCAACCTATAGGGTGAAGCACATTGTACCCTTTCATTCTTTTAAACCGCGAAATAACATCAACGATTGAAAAGTTTCTCACATGCCCCATATGAATACGCCCAGAAGGATAAGGATACATTTCTAAGGAATAATACTTTGGTTTTTCCGAATCATCACAAGATACAAATACTTTTTCCTTTTCCCAAGCTTTCTGCCATTTTTTTTCAATCTGTTGACAATCATACTCTTCTGACATGTTATTTTTCTTCCTCTAAAATTCAAAAATAAATATTAAAGTTATACCTGTTAAATGTCAACCATGCTTAGGAGCCAGCAGCTCCTCCATTTTTTCTATGCTTCTTAGCTTTAAGCAAGAATCAGGTCAGTTGATACGAAAACACGCGAATTTTCCCCAGCGAGGAAAATCCGCTCGGATACAGTCTTCGCTCTCTTCTCCCTGAAGGAGAAGAACCATGCCCGCTCATCCTTGCTCACGGTTTTCTTAATCAATTAACCTGATTCTTTTTACCGCTCTTTTGGCAAAAAATGGCTTTTAAATTTTTATTTAATAACGCTGAAAATATTTTGTCTAAATAAAAAGTGATGAAATTTATGGGGGGGGGCTTCTGACAACTGGATTTGGTTATTAATTTCTGGAACTTGGAGACCGATAATGATAAAATATAGTTGAGATGGAGTTCTTTCTTGCTAGGGATTACCACCATAAATTCAGGTTCTTTTCATCCGAACCTTTTCAACAGACCAAAATGGAGTTTTCCCGCTTAAAAAAAATATGGGCAGCTGCCCGGCAAAAACTTATGCTTCTCCCTCCGAGAATCCTGCGACAGGAACAGGCCTTTGGAAATATTAGCCGCATAAAAACGAATGAAATTAGTATATATTTTTCCGGAAAGGATAGTGAAAGAAAAATAAGAATATTATTTTTCCTTTTCTTACAAAAACAGAAAACTAAACATCTGTTCTTATTAATTATTGAAACCATTCTTCTTCCCGTGAGTGGATTAATGGCCATGATCCCCGGCCCCAATGTCTTCTTTGGTATACTTGCCCTTATCATGATCACTCACTGGCAGGCTTTTCGTGGAATCAACCGGTTGGGCAAAAAGACTCTTAGCTTCACATCATCCGTTTCCTTAAAAGAATGGGAACAAACCCTGGCTAAAAAAGATCCAACTGCTTTCCCTGCGGCCTTAAAAAAAATAGAACAGGAATTCGGTCTAAACGACATTCAAAAAATCCTATATAAATAATATTTATCTCTTTATAAGTATTATGCATTTAACCTGAACTATTCATAAAAAAATGGCGATATACTTATTATTATTATTATTTCAGTTATATGCAAGATTTTATCAAGAACAATTATTGAAACTTTTTTCTTGTTTTTATTTTTAATTTTAATCGCCATTTTTTTACCACAGGCGAGCCGAATGTTGCTGCATCTGCTTCGTTACAGGGCACTTACGGTGAAGGACCACAGCTGCATACCCTGTGCCTCGTATCTGCGGCAACCTCGACTCGTGCATAATTCAGGTTAATAAATTTGACAAAGTTTGATTTTTATTCTATTTTAAGAACTATGCCATTAACCTTAAATCAGTTCCTATTTCTAATTCTTACTATTGCTGCAGTAGTTGCGGTTACAGCTTTTATAAGTTTTCTTCTCCAACTAAAAAGAACAGCCAGGGAAGGAGAAAAAACCCTTATAGAAGTACAAACTCTTTCAAAAAATCTGAATGAAGTCAGCCAAAAAGTAAACGAAAAAATAGAAGATTTAGGTGATGTGGTCGATGCAACAAAAAAAATTACAGCCGGCCTATCAGAAGCAACCTGGCTCCTCGTTACTAAGGTCATACGCCCAGGTTCTAAATTTTTACCGTTTCTTTATCCGATCATTCGATTGGGTTGGCGGCAATTTAAAAAAAAATAAGGAGGATAAACATGGATAATAAAGGTTCAAGCGCTGTTGAAACCACCCTTTCTTTTCTTTTAGGGACTGCAACTGGTTTTATTCTGGGTGTATTATTTGCCCCTACAAGCGGAGAAGAAACACGAAAAAAAATTCAGGAACAGGCATCAAAATCCGGCAAAAAAATTAAAGAAAGTTATGAGCATGTTTCCAAAGAAGCAGAAAAAGGAATCAATATCGCAAAAGAGAAAACTTCGGAAGGTATCGGGGCTATTAAGGATTTTGTGGAAAAGAAAAAAGAAGAATTATCCAAAAAAAAACAGGACCCCATCGATAAAGAAGAAGAATAATTAACTTGAAAGGTAAAAACTAACAATTATTAGTACAGATTACATCGAAAACGAAGTGGTCAATTGAATCACTAGAGGAATCAGTTTAACATATTGACCTGGCAAAACTTATCATCCATATCGACATTTTTTATGAATAGCATAACCATTTTTATGAATAGAGCAGGAAAAAAGGAGACTATTATTGTCAGAAACTACAATATCAGAAATCAAATCCCGTGAAATCCTTGACTCAAGAGGAAACCCGACTATCTGCACCCGTATATTTCTTAAATCCGGAATCACCCAAGAAGCCTCAATTCCCTCCGGGGCATCCACTGGAAAGCGTGAAGCCCTGGAATTACGGGACGGCGATCCTTCCAGGTACCTGGGGAAAGGAGTGCTTACTGCTGTTAATAACGTCAGAAACATCATTGCTCCTGAAATAACCGGGCTCGATGCCTTAAAACAGGCTGAAATAGACAAACGTCTGATCGAATTGGACGGGACACCTTCCAAAAAAAAACTCGGAGCTAACGCCATCCTTTCGGTTTCTCTTGCAGCTGCCCAGGGGGCTGCAAAAGCATTGGGCCTTGAGTTGTTTGAATATATTGAGAAGAAAGATAAATACCTGCTTCCAGTCCCCCTGATAAACATCCTTAATGGCGGTGCTCATGCGGACAATAATGTCGATATTCAGGAATTTATGATCGCGCCTGCCGGGGGAATAAATTTCTCAGAATCCATTAGAATGGCAGCAGAAGTATTCCAGCAGCTGAAGAAAATACTTAAGAAAAAAGGATATAGCACTGCTGTTGGAGATGAAGGCGGCTTTGCCCCGAATTTAAAATCAAATAAAGAAGCACTTGACATTATTTTAGCGGCCATTGAAAGGGCTGGATATAAAGCGGGTTCCGATATTTTTCTGGCCCTCGATGCAGCAGCCTCTGAATTTTTCCAGGACAATATCTATGTATTCCATAAATCAGATGGTTCAAGAAAAAACATTGATCAAATGATCAAATTCTATTCTTCCTTGGTTGATAACTACCCCATTGTTTCAATCGAAGATGGTTTTTCTGAAGATGATTGGGAAGGATGGAAAATCATGACAGATGAACTGGGACAGAAAATACAGATTGTCGGAGACGACATCTTTGTTACAAATCTGAAGATACTCAAGGAAGGAATTCAACGGGGAATAGGAAATTCTATTCTTATTAAACTAAACCAGATCGGATCTTTAAGTGAAACGATAGAGACAGTGAAGTATGCCCAGAAACATAACTATCCCTGTGTAATCTCTCATCGTTCCGGAGAGACCTCAAGTACTTTCATTGCAGACCTCAGTGTAGCTCTTAATACAGGTCAGATCAAAACCGGTTCAGTAAGCCGGAGTGAAAGAGTCGCAAAATATAATCGCCTTATGGAGATAGAGGAAATATTAGGCGAAAAAGGTAGCTACGCCGGTAAAAAAGTTTTTCAAAAATATATAACCTAACCTGGATTATTCACGAGGCGCCATTTTTTTATGAATAGTTCAGGCTGAACAAAATGCATTTAAAATCCGAACTTCTTTGAAAGTAAAGAGAGAGTATTCAGAAAAAGATTTATCCACCTTCGATCCCTCCAGGGACCTGGGAAAAGCCGGAGAATATCCATTTACCAGAGGAATATACCAAAATATGTACCGGGGGCGGTTATGGACCATGCGCCAATATGCCGGTTACGGAACTGCTCGGGAATCCAATCAAAGATACCGCTATCTTTTGGAGCAGGGACAGACCGGCCTAAGTGTTGCATTTGATCTGCCTACTCAGGTCGGCCTGGATTCGGACCATAACCTAGCCCTTGGTGAAGTCGGAAAAGTCGGAGTCGCTATTGACAGCCTCGAAGACATGGAAATTCTATTCGAGGGAATCCCTCTGGAAAAAGTTTCTGTTTCAATGACGATAAACTCCACTGCTGCAATTATGCTTGCCATGTATCTGGTTTTGGCGGAAAAACAAGGAATTGCATGGAAGCAACTCACAGGAACGATCCAGAATGACATCCTCAAAGAATATATCGCCCGGGGAACATATATCTACCCGCCAAAAGCTTCTATAAAAATTATTACCGATATGCTGGCCTTTTGTCAGGAAGAAGTCCCTGCTTGGAATACTATGAGTATAAGCGGTTACCACATCCGCGAAGCAGGTGCTGATGCTGTACAAGAGCTTGCTTTTACCTTCGCCAATGCAATAACCTACATCAAAGCAGCTAGGGAAGCTGGATTAAAAATCGATACTTTCGCCCCCAGATTGTCATTTTTTCTGGCAGCCCATAACAATTTTTTCGAAGAAATCGCCAAATTCCGGGCTGCCCGACGCATATGGGCAAAAATAGTACGGGACAAATTCCACGCAAAAAACCCAAAATCATGGAAATTCAGATTTCATACCCAGACCAGTGGAGCCACTCTGACCGCTCAGCAACCAGATAATAATATTATTAGAGTCACCCTGCAGGCCCTGGCTTCCGTAATAGGAGGCACTCAATCCCTGCACACAAATTCCAGAGATGAGGCCCTGGCCCTTCCCAGCCAAGAGTCGGCCCGGATCGCCCTTCGCACCCAACAGATCATCGCGCACGAGAGCGGAACCACCGATACAGTTGATCCCCTCGGAGGCTCATATTTTATAGAAAATTTAACAAACAGAATCGAAACCAGCGTTAATGACTATCTTCACAGAATTGAAGACATGGGCGGGATGCTTAAAGCCATTGAAAGCGGTTTTATCCAGAAAAAAATTCAGGACAGCGCTTATGCTTATCAAAAAGAGATCGAACAAAAAAAGCAGCTTATTGTCGGCCTCAATTCCTTCAATACTTCAGGAGGAAAAATCCAATTCGATCTGTATTCACCCCCTAGAGAAATCGAAAAAAAACAGATCCAAAAGCTAACAGAAGTAAAGAAACGCAGAGATACCTCCCTGACAAAAAAATCTCTACAAGCTCTAAACAAAGCTATAAGCGATAATAAAAATCTCATGCCTTTTATTATTGAGGCGGTAAAGTGTTTGGCAACTCTGGGCGAAATTTCTGATATACTTAAAGACAACTTCGGCACTTATCAGGAAGCAGGCCTCTAACCTGACCTATTCATAAAAAAATGGCACGGTGAAAACCACAGCTGCATCCATTGTGCCTTGCATCTACGGCAACCTCGACTCGTGAATAAATCAGGCTAAATCAGATAACCCAGTTTGCATGGGTACAATTTACTATTTTCCATTTTCTATTTACCGGTTTTTTACAATTAAGTATTTGAGTTTTTATTATAATATGTAGTAGGATAGATTTATGTCAGCTTGGATAAAAAAATTATTTTCCCTGCTTCTTTTCTTTGTATTTTTCTCACCCGCCGGGTTTACAGTAGATAGGGCTACAGCCCTGCTGATCGAAAAAGAAATCAAAAAACACATTAGCGAAATAATAAAAATCAGACGCTTCCTGCATATGAACCCTGAGCTGAGTAACAGGGAATATGAAACTTCTAAACTTATCACTTCAAAACTGATGTCCCTTGGCATAGAAGTTAAATCCGGGATTGCTGGAACCGGAGTATCCGGCTTATTAGAAGGAAATCATGAAGGCTTCACACTCGGACTAAGAGCAGACATGGACGCTCTTCCCATTCACGAAAAAACCCACGTCCCCTATACATCGCTTAATCCTGGGGTTATGCATGCCTGCGGCCACGACATCCATATGTCAATAGCACTGGGAACCGCAATAGTGCTTAGTAATTTAAAAGATAAGATAAAAGGTAACATTAAATTCATCTTCCAGCCGGCAGAAGAAGGCCCTCCCAAAGGTGAAGAAGGAGGCGCCTCCCTGATGGAAAAAGAAGGTGTTCTGAAGGATCCTCCGGTTATGGCTATCTTTGGACAACACGTATGGCCTAGTATTGAGGTGGGACAAACCCTTTTTTCCACCGGGTCCATAATGGCATCAGCGGATACGGTTGAAATTATAATCAAAGGAAAAAGTTCCCATGGGGCCAGACCATATGAAGGAATAGATGCCATCACTTTAGCAGCCCATACTATTGTCTCTATCCAATCCTTTATGGACCGCATGATCGATCCCTCAGACCCGGCTGTTGTGTCCATCGGAAAAATCAGAGGTGGGGGGAGGTCAAACATAATTGCCGACTCAGTTACCCTAGAGGGTACAGTAAGAACATTAACGCGGACAAACAGAACTAAAATCGAAACCATGCTGGAAAATATTGTCCAAGGTATAACCCATCCTTTCGGAGCAAATTATACTTTCAATTACCGGGAAGGCGCTCCCCCGGTTTATAATCATCCTGGCCTGGGAGACATCATGCTTCCGGTACTTCAAGAAGCAGTTGGTAAAGACAATGTTCTGCCTCTCCAGCCGCAAATGGTTTCAGAAGACTTCTCAATATTCAGTCAAAAAATTCCAGGGTTCTATTTTTTTCTGGGAGTAAAACCTCCCGGCCAAAAAACAATGCCACCTTTACACAGCCCATTTTTTAACCCTGATGAACGCAGTATCGCACTTGGCATAAAAATCGCTTGTTATCTTCTGCTTGACTGCCTGGCTTCTCAGGATAGTTTTGGTTCTAACTTATACTGATATCTTTTATTATGGCATTCCCATTTCTATTATTGGTTTTACCCTTAGTCTCAGGGATATTTTTTGCTTCACTTCTCGCTCCCTGCCTTTCCTGGCAGATAACAAGCTTACTTATATGTTCAGTTTCTGCCTGGGTATTCTTTTTTTTATATCGAAAAGAAAACATAACTTTGCTTTTTATTTTATTGATGACCTTTTTCCTGGGAGCAAGCCTCTACTCTTTTTCTGAAATTAATTACACGAATAACCCTCTCTACAAATTCGATGCACCTGAATACATCGATTTTACCGGTAATTTATCTAAATCCCCCTCTCGCGGCATAGACAAAGACCTTCTTTACCTTAAAGTCAAAAAAATAATTTACCGCAAACAGGAAATAAAAGCAGAAGGCCTGCTTCGCATATCCGTATATCATTCCTCGGAATTTTCCTCTCCCTTGAATCTTCTCATAGGCGACAGGATTAAAGTATCAGCAAAAATCAGTTCTTTGAGCGGCTATCACAATTTTCAGACACCTCCATTCGGGCTTTATCTGAAAACCCAGGGAATTCATAAATCAGCCTACACAAAATCCCCGCTGCTGGTTGAAAAAATCAAAGACGGAAAAGCCTATTCCCCTCTGCACATAATTTCATGGCTCAGGTTAAAACTGCAGGATAAGATAGAAAAGTTTTTCCCATCTGGAAACCAGAGCGGTTTGTCCCCGCAGGGAGCAGTGCTTGAAGCATTAATATTAGGCGAGAGAAATAGGTTGGACACATCTGTGATCCGGTCCTTCCAAGATTCCGGACTGTATCATCTTTTTGCCATTTCAGGTGCCCATATCGCAATAATCTCATTTTTCCTGTTTTCATTTTTCAAACTCTTGCGAATTCCTGAGCGAGGAAGCTACTTATTATTAATGGGATTCCTTATTTTTTACGTATTGCTGGTGGAAGGGCGGCCTTCCGTACTCCGTGCCACTATAATGACTCTCGCCTATCTGACCGCAAAACTTATCTGGAATAATGCTGCCCTGCTCAATACCCTCTCCGCAAGCGCCTTCTTTCTTCTTCTGATTAATCCTTTTAACCTTTTTTCAGCAGGTTTCCAACTAACATTTGCCGCAACCTTATCAATTATTCTTTTTTTTCCCAAAATCATCAAATATCTTCCCCGGCTTCCCCTCCGTATAAGTGAGATCTTTGCTTTCACCTTATGCGCCCAGCTTGGAATCCTCCCGATTCTTTTAAGTACTTTCAATCGAGTATCCTTTTCAGCCTTTCTCTTGAATTACGCAGCATTCCCCCTTGTTGCATTGGTAATGGCAGGCGGATATTTATTTTTCCTTCTATCTTTTATTGTTTTTGGGCCGACCCAGCTTTTTGTCCCTATTCTTAACTTTCTAATAAGCCTACTTCTCCATTTAACCCATCTTTCCTCCCAGGTTTCATTCTTATCCTACAGAATCCCCGGCCCCCATTTATTTACAATAATTTCCTATTACTCCCTGCTTATTCTTTTCTTAATTCCTTTCAGGGATAAAAAAATTCGGATCACTGTCCCGGTCCTCTTCCTGGTCTGTTTTTTAATTATGATTTCCTATCCCTTCACATCATCCTGCAAAGACCTGAAAATCACGGCTCTTGACATAGGTCAAGGTGATTCCATCCTGGTCGAATTCCCCGGCCGCAAAAAAATGCTGATCGATGGCGGCGGTTCCCGAACCGACACATTTGACATAGGGGAAAATGTAGTCTCCCCAGCCCTCTGGCACAAGGGAATAAAAAAAATAGATTATCTGGTCCTATCTCACGCTCATCCCGATCACATGAATGGATTAAGATCCGTAGTAAAAAATTTTAAAATAGGAGAATTCTGGGAAGCCTACATTCCGCAAGATAACAAGGATTATACTCTTTTTAAGGCTACACTTCCGGCCGGCCTTTCTCACAAAACCATCTTTCGAGGCGATAAAATCACCTTGGGAAAAATTAAAATCGAAGCACTTCATCCTGACAGATGCAGAAAAGCCATTATCTCTGTGCATAATAATCAATCTCTAGTCCTAAAACTTACTTACAAAAATACTTCTTTTCTTCTCACCGGAGACATTGAATTGGAGGCCGAAGCCGAGATCATCGCCTCAGGGGAAGACCTGAAAAGTCAGGTTCTAAAATCCCCTCATCACGGAAGTAAATCTTCCAGCTCCCCGGCTTTCCTCAAAGCAGTCTCTCCAAAAATCATCCTCATATCAGTAGGGAATAATAATCCATATAATCTCCCTTCAGTTCAGATACTGGAAAGATATGCTCAAATCGGGGCTGCTGTCTATCAAACCAATATTCATGGGGCCATAGAATTGAAATCGAACGGAAAAAGCATCTCCGTTAGTACTTACAAATAAAAATTATTAAAACCAAACACGGAGTTTACCAGGGACTCCCCTCAAAATTTAGGTTCATCTCCCGATTAGTTGATGCAAAGGGTAAGAGGGAAACCATTTTTTTTTGAATTGAAGCTCTGTAAAAAAGAATTAGGTCAATTGATTAAGAAAACCGTGAGCAAGGATGAGCGGGCATGGTTCTTCTCCTTTAAGGAGAAGAGAGCGAAGACTGTATCCGAGCGGATTTTTCTCGCTGGGGAAAATCCGCGTGTTTTCGTATCAACTGACCTGATTCTTGCTTATTGCTATAAAGCTTAAAAAAATGGGGGAGCTCCTGGGAGTTTCCGAGTTGACTAATTCCTTCAATCTTATATATTATATTTGGATATTCGTAAGGGAGATGAGCATTAACATAAAGAAACTATTGGCACTAATAATCCTTCCATTACTATGCACCACACTTGCGCACTCACAAAGCCTGGTAGAATTGGCAAAAAAAGAAGCAGAGCGAAGAGAAAAACTCAAAGGCAATAAAGCAACCTTGGTAACTAACGCTGATTTAAAAAAGTTTAACAGAACAACTACTGCTATCGCCACTCAAGCTGCAAATTCAAAGACTGTCAAATCAAGCATCCCAGCTCCACCCCAGCAAATCCCGGTTATAATCTCAGCAAAATCAAGAGATAGGGGCCGGAGCAGCGCCGAAGAAAAAAATGAGCTGGAAAAAAAATACCAAGAAGCTAATGAACATGTAGGACTGCTAACTTTAAAAATGAGAGCATTATGGCAGCAATTTTACCGCATGCCTGACATGACCCCAAAAAACCAAATTCAACAGCAAATCAGCCTGACTTACCTTCAATTGCAAAAAGCTCAAGAGGATGCAGAAAGACTGAAAAAACAGTTAGACACCCAAAAGAAAAACCGGAAATAATTTTCTATGATCCTTACCTAAAATATAAAAAAGAAATCTGCAAGCCGAGTTCCCGCTCATCTCCGGAGTCCGGTAAGATCTCTGCAGGGATAAAAGATTTATCTGTCACAATCGTTAGATAAAACTCATCACTCTCGCCCAATCTTTCCTTTTCGATATTATACGTTTTTTCAAAGCTGGAATCCTCTGCAATGAATTCATCAAGGATTAAATCATTAATCATAAAAATTACTTTCTGGTCCTGGAGAGCGCCTTTATTGACTCCCCCTTTTATTATCAGTAAAGCATCCCTATGGGGATTATCAATAATGCATTTTGCTTTCTTTGCTGTCCATCTCCACTGTTTAAGGAAAGAATCAGGGTTAGTTTCCAGATTATACCACCCGTCTTCATAAAGAATCTCAGGTGTATCCAAAGGCGGGGGGAATACCTTTATCTTTTTTTCCATCACAAGCTGTTTTGACTCTCCACTTTCATCATAAGGCGAGAAAAACCCTATAGATAGCTTGAGGGTCTCTTCTCCTTTAAAATTAGGATCAAACTCATCAATGAATGCTGGAATGTAAATTCGCTTGGAATATTTATATTCTTTATCTACTTCCCAGGTTGAGGTCGGAATCTCCGGAATATAATCTTCCCGGAAAAGCAGGTTATTTCCATGCCAGAAATGAATAAAAATATTAAAATCCTCGCTCATCTTCACAAACTCACTATCAGTTTTCCAGGTAAGCTGCAAGTCGGTTATTAAATCATCAGACAATTTTTCCTCAGAAAAGGAAACATCTAAGTTTACGCCTTTTATTTGGGGTTTTTTCTTGCAATTAAATAACACAACTGTCATCAATACAGCAATTAAAACTACCATTGTTTTTTTTAACATGATTCTCCTCCTTAGTTAATAAATATCGACAATCATTATAAATAAATATACCGGGGATGTAAAGTTTTGGTAATCACCTTGAAAGTAAAACGCCTATATAGTATAGTCCTGGAGAAAATGAGGTTTCTTTTATATCCTGCTTCTTTTATCTATAAATTAAATTGCCTAATCATAAACCTATTATATAGATGGAAATTCTTCAAGCCAAAAAAATCGCCTCTTCCGGTTATCAGTATAGGGAATATCTCATTTGGCGGCTCTGAAAAAACCCCCATGGCAAAACACATCTTATCCGCGCTTTTAAAAACATCATACAAGCCGGCTCTTGTTGCTAGAGGATACCGGGGAAAATGGGAGCGATCCGGTGGCATGCTCTCTAACGGCCGGAGCATTTTCGGTACCTGGCGGGAATCTGGAGACGAGCCTTTTATGATCTCCAGAAGCATTACTGAAGCCGGTATTTTTATTGGCAAGGACCGTCTGTCCGGATGCCGAAAAGCAAAAGAATCAGGATTCGATATTGTGGTACTTGATGATGCTTTTCAGTACCATCCCCTGGAAAAAGATATCAACATCGTTATGTACGATCCAAAAGAAAAAATAATGCTGCGCGAACCCAGGTCATCTATAGGGAGGAGCCACGCTATCCTTATCAAAGAAAATAGAGATAAACAGATAAAGTCCTCTCTCCAAAAAAAAGTCCCTCAAATACAATCTTATTCATATTCAGTAGTAAACAAAGGATTGTACTCCATTTTCACTAAACAGCTCCTGCCCCCGGCAGAGCTTAATAATAAAACCGTACTCTCATTCAGTGGTATAGCCCGGCCGGAAAGGTTCAAAACCTCTTTGAAAAAATTAGGAGTAAATCCGGTAAAATTTTTAAAATTTCCGGACCACCACCCTTATCCCCCAAAATCTATAGAAAAAATAAAACAGAATTATCTTTCCTTCCAAGCAGATATTATCATTACTACCGAAAAAGATATGGTGAAGTTGGCTGATATTAAAGAGCTTGTATCTCTCCCCCTCTATTTTCTTAAAATAGATCTCAAAATAGAAGAGGCTTTTTACACCTGGCTATGGTCCCGATTGGAAAAAAGGGAGCAATAATCTAACCTGGATTATTCACGAGTCGAGGTTGCTGCAGATGCAAGGCACAGGGTATGAAGCTGTGGTCCTTCACCGCGAATGCCCTGTAACGAAGCAGGTGCTGTGAGATCGGCTCGCTCGGAGAGTAAAAAAATGGCGATTA
>JAUVXM010000088.1 GCA_030603565.1 Candidatus Aminicenantota bacterium | reverse complement strand
TAATCGCCATTTTTTTACTCTCCGAGCGAGCCGATCTCACAGCACCTGCTTCGTTACAGGGCATTCGCGGTGAAGGACCACAGCTTCATACCCTGTGCCTTGCATCTGCAGCAACCTCGACTCGTGAATAATCCAGGTTAGGTTGTTTGAAAATGAAGTTTGAATTTCTTTAAAGTGACTCCGGAATTGGCGCGGGCATAAAGATTATCCCTGCTGTCAAAATAAATTAGATGACTGTCTTCAGCCAGGGTAAATGTAGTTAGATGTTCCCCTTCCTGATTTAAAACATACACATCCCGGCCTTTATTTTTTGACAAACCCCCGCCAAGTACATAAAGTCGCTCCTTACTATCCTTTGCTATAGTTTTATATATGACCTGGACAGGTAGATTCAACCCTCTTATCATCTTTTTCTCTACTTTTTTTCTATCTAAAAGATTCCGGGTCCATATTTTGTTTCCCTCAGCATCATATTTTTCGATCCGGTCCTGGAATGTATAAGCCAGATATACATTGTCGTCTGCATCAATCTCCATATCAACTTGGCCCATCATCACATTATTATCTTTAGTCAAATAATTAAACTTTCGCAGGACCTGCCCTGCTTCATTAATAAAATATATTTTTCCTTTCATCAAAACAGAAAGATATGTAACTGCAATACATTCATCAGAAATAACCTTAAATCCGGATATATACATTTTGCTGGGAATCTTCCTTAAAAAATTAAGGTCCTTATCAAAAACCATAATACCAGGCTCATATTGATCCTTAACATAAATCCGCTTAAAGGAGCAGGAAAGGGCCAGAGGAGCTAAAAACTCCCCAGGGCCCTCCCCTTTCCCTCCGGCCTTTTTCAAAAGCCGTCCGGACGGATCGAATTTTTTTAACGAGTAATCCATCATATCAGTTACATAGATATTTCCACCATCATCAGCAGCAACTCCTGACCACATAAAGATAACATCATCATCAATGCTCCCGATACTCAGCACTTCTTCCAGCTCGACGTTACCCAGCCTGCCTTCATTTTTTTTCTGAGGCTGACATCCGATCATCAAACTTAAAACAATAATAAATAATGTCCAGTTCTTAATTTTCATTTTGTTCACCTCATTTGAATGACGTCAGCCCTTATCATTTTTTCTCGCTTCAATTATTTTTCGATATATTTGACGCAAAACAGATACCCAGTTCCACAATATATAAAGTCCATACCATATATTGTCGATATAAAAGTATCCATACAGAGTTGAAACGCTTTTTCACATGAACCGGCTTCAAGCATGGGAGCTCCATAGGTAATAAATAAAGCAAGAAACAAAATGGTTATCACAAATACTTTTTTATTTTTGATAATATTCCTCATAATTTTCTCCTTATCTTTATTTTTCAATAGTTCATAGTACTTGTACTATTGAAAAAATTAGTAATTGCTTTTTTTGAGTACAGCATTGGCAATTTTTATGAATTTTTCAAGTTATTCACACTTTCTTATAATAAGCCAAACACCAGGAATAACCAGAGAAACATGCGGTAGCCCCCGCTACAACCGTTGCTGGAGCCAATATTGCCCCAATTATGCCAGGGAAAATTAAGCTGGCCCCACATCTTGCCAGCGCCTTCTCGCATACTCCGCCGGACAAATAGTTGGGAGCAGCAGCCATGGCAATAATGCATAAGACAAGGACAGTCACTCCGAGTTTTTTTTGGATTGATTTTTTGTTTTTATTCATTTAAGCCTCCTTATATCAAAATCAAGTGCAACTTCTATGCCATTAGATATAAAAATAATAAAACAACCTTAACTTACTGATAACATTGGGGCTGCAAAGCTATATTTTAAGGATTGGGATATAAATGTAAGGGCTGATGTTAACTGAAGTTTACTATCTGAGACTTTGAAGGAAACTACTGTTTACTGGATTTGCTTACAGAATTAAAAGCAGCTAAGCGTTCAAGGGTTTTTTCCTTCCCCATGATCTCAAGGACATCAAAAATTCCAGGGCTTACTCCCGTCCCCAGGACCAGAACCCGAGCTGCATGGATCAGCAAAGCAGGCTTAATTCCTTCTTTTTCAGCCCGGCTGCGTAAAGCCTTTTCCAGCGGTAATGCTTTAAAGCTTTCCAATCCTATAAAGTCATCACTAAGCCGGGCAAGCAATTCTCCTAAGCGTTCATCCTTAAGATGTTTTTTTACAGCTTTACTTTCATAGGGAAAATTATCTGAAATAAAAGGCAAAGCTCTGTCAGAAAAATCTTCAATCTTACGGCTGCGCTCTTTTAAAAGTCCTATCAGCTGAAGAAACCAGGGCCGCTTTTCTATATCCAAGTCATGCTGCCATAGCCCTTTTTCCTGCAGCACTGCCTTTACTAAAGGAAAAAGCTCCTCAGCACTTTTATCCGAAATAAGCCTTCCATTAATCCACTCCAATTTGGAAATATCAAAGACAGGGCTGCCCTGGCTGCGTTTATCCAGATAAAATTTCTCAATAATTTCCCCTCTGGAATAAATCCTCTCCTCCCCCGGATCCCAACTCATCTGGGCCAGGTAATTAAATAAAGCCAGAGGTAATATCCCCATCTCCCGGAACTGAAGTACAGAGGTAACTCCATGTCTTTTACTCAATTTTTTCTTGTCAGGTCCAAAAATAAGTGATTGATGCGCAAATTCCGGCGGAGAAACGCCTAAAGCACGGTAGAGTAAAATCTGTTTGGGGGTATTCGATATATGGTCATCCCCCCGGATTATATGGGTTATCCCTAGGTCTATATCATCCACCACAACAGAAAGATGGTAGGTAGGAAGGCCATTACTTCGGAGCAAAACAAAATCCTCGATATTTTTACTTTTAACAGTTATAGGGCCATGGATAAGGTCTTTGTAAAACACATCCTTATTAGGCACTTTAAACCGGACTGCTTGGGAGCTTCCTTCTGAACAGTAATATGCAGCCCCTTTTTTTACCAGCTCTGCTGCTTTTTCCTGGTAGAGCTTTATCCTTTGTGATTGAAACACGGGTTTTTCGTCCCAATCAAGGCCCAGCCACTTCAATCCTGCTAAGATCCCCTCTGTCATTTCCTCTGAAGAGCGTTCAAAATCCGTATCCTCGATGCGAAGTATAAAGCTCCCCCCATAATGCCTGGCGAATAACCAATTATAGATGGCTGTCCTGGCAGCGCCGATATGTAGATGCCCTGTCGGGCTTGGTGCAAACCTTAGTCTAACCATTTTTCCAATAGGAAATATAGCACAATCGAAAGCCGGAAACCAGGATAAAACCTGTTAATAGTAAATGGTAAATGGTAAATAAAACCAGGAGAGGCAGGGCCATAAGAGATAATCGTCATTCCGGTGAGTTTAAGCATCGTCATTCCGGCGGAAGCCGGAAACCAGGATAAAACCTGTTAACAGTAAATGGTAAATGGTAAATAAAACCAGGAGAGGCAGGAAATGGGAGCTCCATAAAACGGATTTTTACAATAAATTCAAATTAATCATTGACTCATCCTAAAAAAAATAATATAAATATTAGGAGATCATACGAGGATTCTTTAGCCAAACCGAGGTTTAAAAGATTGTCAGAATCATTAAAAATTGCTTTTGAAAATAACATCTTGATTCTTAACGGCAATCTTAAAGAAGCTGAATTCATTAAAAAATTATCCGTCCCAAAAGGAAAAGTATACACATCATTAAGCATAGAAAAAACCATAACCCTCCTGGAAAAGACAAGTTTCAATGTCGCAATAATCGATGCTTCAATAGCGCATTATTCCCAACTAAAAGGATTATTCCGGGAAATAACCAGTATCATTGTCACCGGACTGTCTCAACCTGAACTTACATCCATTGCAAATGAGTGGCCGCGAAACCATCACGTTGATTCGATCAGCACATTATACCTCCGGGAAAATAACACCTCATTTTTACTTGCCTTGGATATGGCAGCCAAACATTCCCATCTCATCAAAAAATTAAAATTACTAAGCCAATCGCAGGAACAAAACAAAACCGAGTTAAAAGAAGCCTTTTCCCAGATAGCGGAGATCAAAAACTTTATTAAAAATTCAACATTAAAAGAGCTCGAGAAAAGAATCTCAATTGAAGCCAACTACATCTGGCTGAAGCAGGAAAAACAAAAAATAGAAGATCTCCTTATAAAACTTTACCGGGCAAATGACATTACCAGCCTTCTTGATATTGTATTTGACATTAAAGATCTGGTTCAGGCTAGAGGAATATCTTTTTATATAATAGATAAGAATGGAACGAAAGAAAATTACTTGAAACCACTGGTCTGGAACAATCATATCCCCTCTCATGAAGACCTTAGTGATCTGAATGCAAGCCTTGATTCTAAAGATTTTGCTGCTGATACTGTTTTAAGTAAATGCGATATTAATACTTCAAAATTTGAATTTGATAACAGGCTGTCTTCCCGCTATATTAATCTTTTAAACTATTCCTTAAAAAGCATACTATGTGTTCCTATCAAACACGATGAAGATATCATTGGTACATTGGAAGTCTACAATAAGACAAAAAATGGGGATTTGCAAAAAGACGGGTTTACCAAAGAAGACCAAAAAATCCTGCGCAAATTATCCGAACATATATCGATTGCAATCAATAAATTAAACCTGATTCAATTCGATGCTCTTACCGGCTTACTTCGGCCGGCCCCTTTCCTTGAAAAAGTTCTTCACAAATTAAAGTCGGAAAATAAACGACACGAAGAAAACCCTACTTATTCTCTTGTTATGGGAGATGTGGATTGGTTTAAGTACTATAATGACCACAATGGACACGAAGCTGGAAATAAAATACTTCGTGAATTAGCCGAAATATTAAAATCCTCTGTGCGGGAAGAAGATATTATCTGCCGCTATGGAGGAGAAGAATTTCTATTTTTTCTCACTTCTATTAAAAGCAAAGAAGAATCATTGTTTTTTACTGACCGGATCAAAAAAAATATTGAGGAATATTATTTTAAAAACCAGGAATCCCAGCCCAAAAACAACTTGACGATGAGCTTTGGTATCACAAATTTTTCAAGAGATATATCTTCAGACTGGAAAAATATGACTTTAACAAAATTAAAATATTTTATCAATGAAGCAGATAAAGCCTTACTTGAAGCTAAAGGATATAGAAACTCTATTCTTTATTCAACAAAAGATTCAGTTGAAATAAGAGATAAAAACAAAATTTGTATATTTCAAGACTTATCGGAAACAAAATCAGAAAAACACTTTAACGGCCTTTCTCCTGAAAAACAAATTTTTGAAGAAAAAAGGAAACATCCCCGATATTACACTTCAGCCTCTCTTATCAGTAAGAACGGCTTTGAAATCCAGGTGGCTATGACAACAAACCTTAGCCTGGGAGGCGCAAAAATATCTTCAGAAAAACAATTCCCTCCCGGCAAAAAACTCGATATCATTTTAATATTGGGGAAAACCGCACTTGAATGTAAAGGGTATGTGATTTATTCATATAAGAATGAACCAAATCTTCCCTCCTATCATTCAGGCTTAAAATTTTCAGAATTATCGTTAAATGGCAGGCAGTTCTTAAGAGATCATTTATCTTCTATTTCTCCCACTCAAAAAACCACATTCAAATAAAACCAGGGCTAATCGTCATTCCGTCCCGGATCGGAGTCCGGGATGACGGCCAAGCCGGAAACCAGGATAAAACCTGTTAATAGTAAATAGTAAATGGTAAATAAAACCAGTCGTCATTCCGGCGGAAGCCGGAAACCAGGATAAAGGCAGTAAATAGTTAATGGTGAATGGTGAATAAAACCAGGAAAGACAGAAAAGACAGTAAAACAAGTAGATGCAGGGCCATAAGAGCTAATCGTCATTCCGGCGGAAGCCGGAAACCAGGATAAAACCTGTTAATAGTAAATAGTAAATGGTAAATAAAACCAGTCGTCATTCCGTCCCGGATCGGAGTCCGGGATGACCACCAAGCCGGAAACCAGGATAAAGGCAGTAAATAGTTAATGGTAAATGGTAAATAAAACCAGTCGTCATTCCGGCGGAAGCCGGAAACCAGGATAAAGGCAGTAAATAGTTAATGGTGAATGGATAAAACCTGTTAATAGTAAATGGTGAATGGTGAATAAAACCAAGAGAGGCAGGGCCATAAGAGCTAATCGTCATTCCGTCCCGGATCGGAGTCCGGGATGACGGCCAAGCCGGAAACCAGGATAAAGGCAGTAAATAGTTAATGGTAAATGGTAAATAAAACCAGGAGAGGCAGGGCTATAAGAGCTAGTCGTCATTCCGGCGGAAGCCGGAAACCAGGATAAAGACAGAAAATAGTGAATGGTAAAAGCAGAGAAAACAAGTAAAAACAGTAAAAGCAGGAGCACCAGACCATCAACAACCCTTGCCTCATTTTTGTTGACAAGTTATTAATCTACACGGCATATTAACAACTATGTATGAAAGAACCCTGAAAAACCGATTGCCTGAAACCGGTTTTTTTCTTTCTTCAAATAGTCTTACAGTCATATGGTAAGAATTTTGAATCATCAGACATTAAAGAAAGCCTGTTTACCAGGGCTTGCGCAATCAACATGCGGTCAAAAGGATCTTTATGTAGAAGCGGCAATTTACCCAAAACCATGGCTTCAGGACCTGAAAAATTGAGTATCTCAAGCCCCATTTTCTGCGCCATTTCAAGCGGATCAAACTTAATGTCGATTTTACCGAGCGAATGTTTAATCATCAGCTCGGCAATGCTCATGGCACTCAGGAAGACTTCATTTGCTCGAGACTCCAGTTCATAACGCCTTTTCTCATTGAGTCTGTCAGGATAAGACAACATCCATAGGAAAATATGGGTATCAACTAAAATTTTCACGAGTGATCACCATAAAACATGGCATTTATCTCCTCATCCTCATCCATAAAGTCATCCGGAATATTGATTTGTCCTGCAAGCAAACCAAGTTTGCGTTTTGCTTTAGGCTTATGCACCACTAATTCAACAAGCGGTAAATTATTCTTTGCAATTATCACCTCTTCGCCGTGATAAGCCATATCGATCAGTTTGGAAAGCTGTGTTTTCGCTTCTGAAACATTGATAATCATGGCGCACTCCTATTTCAATAAAGTAATAAACCAATTGTAGCTATTTAGACCAGGTTGGTCAAGTAAAAAATTCGAGGTGACACTCCTGTCACTCCTTCCAGTTGCCGCTGAGCTTGTGGTCCTGATGAATAAAACAATACTTTACCCGGAGAAAAGCGGATGTTAAAGAATCACTGTTACATTGTTTCATTGCTACATTGCTGAAAACCCTACTGCTTTTACACTGAGGACGCGGATTGACGCGGATAAGAAGGCGCTTTTTCTTTTTTGGCTTGCATCCAAAAAACAAAAAGCTATTCCAGTTTGTGCTGGAGCACAAAGGTAAACCTTTTTTCTTGTCTCATTTTTTTATTTATGCTAATATGATTCTATAAAGATACTTTTTTGTTCCTTTATAGAATTTAATGCAAATAATTGAATTTCAAAAAAAGCTCTTAATGTACCCGGTATTTTCTCTTCAGGATGTCCAGAAGATAGCCCCAAATTTTAATCGTATTCAGCTAGATCGCTGGCAAAAGAAGGGGTATATAAAGAGGATCAAAAAAGAGTATTATTATTTTACTGACAAGGAAATAGATCAAAATTTCCTCTTTTATTTGTCAAACAAAATTTATAGTCCTTCATATGTATCCTTGGAAAAAGCATTTCAATATTATGACTTCATTCTGGAGGAGATTTTTCAGATTACTTCAGTTAGCTCTAAAAAAACAACTAAATTTACATCATCTATTGGCAACTTTAGATATCGGCATATTAAGCCAAGTATATTTTTCGGATACCGCATGCTTGATTATGGCAAGCAAAAGATTTTGTTGGCTGAACCGGAAAAGGCAGTTTTAGATTATTTATATTTAAATCCTCGCCTTAAAGCTGCTGCTGATTTCCATGAAATGCGCATAAATAAGCAAGAATTTTTGGAAAAAATTGATTTTAAAAAGCTGCAAAGATTTATGAAAGCTTTTGAGAATAAGTCGTTATCCAGGCGAGTGAAAATATTTTTAAATACTGTTAAAAATGATTAATTTAAGCCAAATATTAGAACAATACCCAAGGCATATTCGTGTATATAAAGAAAGCATCCTAAAAGAATATCTGCAATATAAAATTTTAAATAGCATTTTTAATAGTAAATATGCAAATAAATTAGCTCTTCTTGGTGGAACGGCGCTTAGGATTATTTATGGTAGTACACGTTTTTCCGAAGATTTGGATTTTGACAATTTTGATTTAAACAAAAAAGAGTTTGAGGATTTAGGAGAGATGATAAAGAAAGATTTGAGTCGTGAGGGACTGGAGGTTGAAATAATCACCATAACAAAAAAAGCCTATAGAATAAAAATTCGCATTCCGAAATTACTTTTTGATGTAGAGTTATCTCCATTGGTTGAACAAAAAATTCTGATTCAAGTAGATACTGTTCCCCAGAATTTTAAATATGAGCCTGAGAAGCCGTTTTTAAACAAATTCGAAGTTTTTACTCAGATTAATGCTGTACCAAAAGATATTTTGCTCGCTCAAAAAATCTATGCTTCTGTAAATCGCAAAAGAGCAATGGGTCGAGATTTTTTTGATATTGTTTTTTTGTATGGCATTGGGGCAAAGCCAGATATTGTATATTTAAAAATGAATCTAAATATCAAGAATATCACTGAGCTTAAAGGATATTTATTGAAAAAAACTGAGAAGTTTGATTTTGATAGGCTAGCTAAAGATATTGAGCCATTGCTTTTTAATCCGGACGACAAAAAAAGAGTAATCTTGTTTCGGGATTTTATAGAGAAAGGCTTTTAGAGAAACCAGGATAAAGGCAGGGCCATAAGAGCTAATCGTCATTCCGTCCCGGATCGGAGTCCGGGATGACGGCCAAGCCGGAAACCAGGATAAAGGCAGTAAATGGTAAATGGATAAAACCTGTTAATAGTAAATGGTAAATGGTAAATAAAACCAGGAAAGACAGAAAAGACAGTAAAACCAGGAGAGGCAGGACCATAAGAGCTAATCGTCATTCCGTCCCGGATCGGAGTCCGGGATGACGGCCAAGCCGGAAACCAGGGCTAATCGTCATTCCGGCGGAAGCCGGAAACCAGGATAAAGACAGAAAATAGTAAATGGTAAATGGATAAAACCTGTTAATAGTAAATAGTAAATGGTAAATAAAACCAGGAAAGCCAGGAAAAACAGATGATTAAAGTTGAAAGCCTGCAAGGGAAGGTTGATTGGGGAATTTTTGGGGTTTTAGTGGTTTTAGCTCCGTTTTTTTTGTTTCCTTCTGTTGAGATGACTTGGGTGTTTGTATTTGTACCGCTGATGTGGGCTATGCGGTGGTTGGTTGAGAAGCGGTTTTTTGAGCGGACTATTTTAGATTGGGGGATTTTGGTTTTATTAGGGCAGGTCTTTGTTACCTGTAATATTGTTCCTGATATTGGGTTTAGTTTGTCTAAGATATCAGGGGTGGTATTTGGGATTGCTTTGTTTTATGCAGTTGTTAATTTAGTCAGAACTGAAGGATTAATTAAGAAAGCTGTTGTTTTATATATGGCAGGGGGTGTGGTTTTTGCCGGGTTGGCTTTTTTAGGGATGAGAAGTTTTAGGGGATTGCAGGTTTATGAAGAAAAACAGCTTGAATTTCTTATGGATTTAAGAAGGCTGCTGCCTCGAATCGATTTTAATCTTTCAGGAGCTGAAATTGGTTTTAATCCTAACCCTGTGGGTGGTTCGCTGGTGCTGTTGCTGCCTTTGTTTATTGTTTTTTTATACTTGTATAAGAAAAGATATGGGGGGGGTGGAGTAAAGAATAAGCTTATATTTTATCTTTTGGTATTTGGTTTAATTTTTGAGCTTGGGGTACTTTTGTTTACTGTTTCAAGAGGAAGCTGGGTAGCGCTTCTTTCTAGCAGTCTTATATTGTTGTACCCAATTGTTAAACAGAAAAAGATATATGTTGTCATCACTGTTTTTGTACTTTTAGCTTGTGTTGTATTTTATATAATTTTAATAGGACCTGAGGATATAAAGTTAAGTAGTAAGGAGATAGGGGGGAAGATTGTAAATAGAAATGAGATTTGGGCAGTTGGTATAAATATGATTGTAGAACGTCCCTTTACAGGTGCAGGCTTGAACCGTTTGCGTGTGGATTCTGAGATTGGAGATAAGAGAGCGCATGCCCATAATCATCTTATCCATACAGCAGCTGAGTTGGGGGTGCCAGGGCTTGTAGCCTATATGGCGATTTTAATAGGGGCAGGATATATGTGTGTTAAAGTGTGGAAAAAGGCTCAGGATGACTGGATGCGCATGGCAGTGTTTGGTTTGGGTTGGGGGCAGGTTGCCCATCTTATATTCGGGATAGGGGATTCTGTTCCCTTGGGATCGCGGCCGAGTTTTTTGTTTTGGGTGTCGGTGGCGATAATTACTTCGATATATAATATTTATAAAAAGGCTTAATAAAGCGATAAAACATTTGGGGGGGGTTGACAGGGTTATGGGTATTATGTATAAATACGTTATGTAGTTATACATAATTTATGAGGTTTTGCTATGAATAATCCATTTGTTTTTGGCGAGGTTGTAACAGGCGGAGATTTTGCAGATAGGAAGGATGAGGTTAGGAAGCTATCGCAGGATTTAAAAGATGGTGAGAAAATATTTTTAATATCTCCGCGGCGTTATGGGAAGACATCTCTTATTTTCAATACTCTTGCGAAATTAAAAAAAGAGGGTCTATACACGTTTTATCTTGATCTTTATAAAGCCACCTCTCTGCATAAATTTCTTGAGTTGTATACAAGAGAGATAGCCCTAAAACTTGAGACTAAAATTGAAAAAGCGATACGTTTAATAAAAGAATCACTTCCTAGATTAAGGCCTAAAATTACTATTGGTGCTGATGGAAATCCCATGATTGGCATTGACCACATAAGTGAAAAGAGTGAAGTTTTAAGGTCTTTTGACGAATTGTTTGAGCTGCCCCAGAAACTTGCTTTAAAGCGAAAAAGAAATTTTGTGGTTGTATTTGATGAGTTTCAGGAGATTCGTGAGTTAAATGGAGAGGCACTTGAGAAATCTCTGCGTTCATGCATTCAGCATCAAAGAGATGTAGCTTACCTTTTTGCAGGTTCAAAAATACATATGATCGAAGATATGGTTTTTAATAAAAACCGTGCTTTCTATAAAATCGGTAAGGTAATGAATCTTGATAAAATTCCTCGAGCAGAGTTTAAGGGATTTTTATCTGGTAAATTCAGTGAGTCAGGTTTCTCATTGGAAAAAGGCGCTATGGAAAAGATACTTGATACAGTACAAGATTATCCCTATAATGCTCAGTTTTTATGCCATGAACTATGGGACAGGCATAGAGATAGAAAAAAAATTGATATTGTAGATGTAAGGACCTGTTTGGCAAAAATCATTTCTGAACAGGCGCCTTATTATGTCACTTTATGGGACAATTTAACTCTTACTCAAAGAAATGTCCTTGGTGCTATAGCAAATATCGGGGGAGATAGAATATTTTCTCAGGATTTTTCCTCTGCCAGTAATATCAGGCCCAATTCAACCTTGCAAACTTCTGTTGATCTTTTGATTAAAAAGGACATTCTGAAAAAAAGTAAAAACACCTATGAAATTACGGATGTGTTTTTTAAAGAATGGATAAGGTTGATGACGGGATAGGGGAAAGGCAGGAAAGACAGTAAAAGCATGAAAATTGCATTATATCTTTGATATCCGTATAATTATATTACCAGGTTCAAAGCGGCTGGATTATGCCATAGGAGATAAATTTTGAAATTATTAGTTACTGGCGGGGCGGGGTATATTGGCTCGATTTGTGTTGAGCAATTGGTGAAAATGAATAATAAGGTAGTTGTAATTGATAATTTGCAAGAGGGCAATAGAGATGCAGCTGCACCTGATGCTGAGTTTATTAAAGGTGATTATGGCGATAAAAAATTACTTATTAAAGTATTTGATGAATTTGAGATCGAGGCTGTAATCCATTTCGCGGCAGAAACTACTATAAAGGAATCCATGACAGATCCTTCCCTTTATTTCCATAATAATTTGATTAATGGGATCAATCTTCTTGATGTAATGAAGGAATTTGCCTGTAAAAAAATTATATTTTCTTCAACTGCTGCTATTTTTGGAGAGCCTGAATATACTCCAATTGATGAAAATCATCCTCCCAATCCAATCAACAGCTATGGGGAGTCAAAATTATTATTTGAGAGAGTCTTAGATTGGTATAAGAGGGCGTATGGTTTAAAGTTTAATACTTTTCGTTATTTTAATGCGGCAGGTGCTTCAGAAAAATATGGGGAATGTCATAGGAATGAGACTCATTTGATACCTTTACTTATAAAAGCGGTTTTAGGGCAGTTAGAAGATTTCAAGCTGTTTGGCAATGATTATCCCACAAAAGATAGAACTTGTGTGCGGGATTATATTCATGTCATTGACATTGCTTCTGCTCATATTTTAGCTCTTGATAACCTTGATAAGCACCCGCAGGGAAAATACAATTTAGGTAATGGGGAAGGGTTTACTAATTTAGAAGTATTAAAAATGGTTGAAAATGTTTCTGGAGAAAAAATAAAATATGAATTTGGTCCTCGCAGATATGGAGATCCCAGTATACTTATAGCCTCAGCGAAAAAAGCGCGGAAAGAATTAGGCTGGAGGCCTAAGTATCCTGGACTAGAAGATATTGTGCGTTCTGCTTGGGATTGGCATAAAAAACATCCAAGAGGATATCAATAGGGAGGGATTGAGAGGATAGGAACTGATGATTATTGGAGATGAGAGAAAGACAGTTGGCAGTTTGCAGTGTGCAGTTGGCAGTAAAAACAAATTGGCATTGATAAAATTTATGAGGTGTTTTTAATGGAATATGGAAGGAAGTATTTCGAAGAATTAAAGGGGTGTTTGGATCGTATTGACCTAAAAACGCTGGATGAGATAATCGAACTTTTATTTAATTCAAAGCAGGGCGGAAAGCAAATTTTTACTATGGGGAATGGGGGGAGTGGTTCCACAGCTTCGCATTTGGCGTGTGATTTAAATAAGGGAGTATGTAGTGATAATCGCAGGTTTAAGGTTATCTGCCTGAATGATAATATTGCCACAGTTCTGGCTTATGCCAATGATATGTCATATGAGGATGTTTTTGTTGAGCAGTTGAAAAATTTTGTAAATGCTTGTGATGTTGTCCTGGCATTTTCCGGCAGCGGGAATTCTGAGAATGTTTTAAGAGCTGTGGATTTTGCGAATAAAGAGGATGCGATAACTGTGGGGTTTTCAGGATTCGATGGAGGTAAGCTTGCAAAGCTGGTGGAATACTCAGTTGTGGTGCCTATAAATGATATGCAGAAGTGTGAGGATGTGCATCTTATTCTGGGGCATTTGATTATGCAGGAGCTAAATAAAAGTATTAGGGATTAGGGGGTAATGAAAATATATTT
>JAUVXM010000056.1 GCA_030603565.1 Candidatus Aminicenantota bacterium | reverse complement strand
TTTTAATCGCCTTTTTTTTACTCTCCGAGCGAGTCGATCTCACAGCACCTGCTTCGTTACAGGGCATTCGCGGTGAAGGACCACAGCTTCATACCCTGTGCCTTGCATCTGCAGCAACCTCGACTCGTGAATAATCCAGGTTAGACTATTTTTTTAGAAATATCTTTCCTTTTTTTTTATTTTATAAAGATCCGCTCTATTTTTCCAACTTCTCTAAAAAAGACAACTGACCTGGATAATTCATAAAAAATGTCGATATTCTACGTAACATAAATAATATCAAGGGATTATTCGAAGACAATTTCTTCACCCGGTTTCAAATCTTCCTGGATACCTGGACAGAAAGGAGAGTTTAATGTATAAAAATATTAATATGGCAACAATATCACACGAATTAGACCAGATAGCAATTTCTGTTAAATCCCATATGCTGCTGAAGCAGCTGCTTAAGGAAAATCCGAACCTGGAAGAAATAATGCGCAATGCCCGCAATGAAACAGAGGCACTTGTGGGGGTCAGAAATTGGGTTTCAGAAGAATTAATAAAAAATGCGGGTGCTTATAAATTCTACAAAGGAGAAATCAACGGCCCGGAAGCATTTAAAAAACTTACATGGAAAGATTGTGCATCCATACGTATCCTTGATTACATTGACAATGCAGGACGGGAATTCGATGATCTAAATTTAAGAGGAGAAAAAGCTGTCAGTAATCCGATTAAACTGATCTGGCTGGCAGCAACTTATGGAACCGGGGGGGCAAAACCCTATTTTTTTAAAGATATGCTTCAGCTCTTCAGGCAGTTCTCAGGAGAGTGCACCCGAGAATTCCCATCAAGGGAAAAAGTGGAAGAATGGATGTCGAGATGGTGTTCAGGTCTTGATCCGAGGATCATTAAATTAAGAGAAGAAAACCGGGAACGGATATTAAAAATTCTAATAAAAAAAATTGATACAGGAGAAATTAAGGATTCAAAATTTTATTTTAAAAAAGGAATGTCGCAGGAACAAAAATATCTGAGAGCACTTGAATGGTGGAAAGACAAACTTTTTCATTTAAGGTTTGCTGTCAGATCACCTGACTTGCTGAATGAATTATTAGGGAATTCGCTCGACCCCGACACTATGAAATTACTTTATGAAGCTGAAAAAAAGGGCATCCCGTTTTTTGTTAATCCTTATTACCTTTCACTTCTTCATGTTCGGGTCCCATATTTTGCCATAGGCGTAGATCTTGCTGTCAGACATTACGTGGTTTATAGTAAACAGCTCATCAATGAATATAATCACATTACAGCCTGGGAAAAGGAAGATGAAGTTAGACCCGGAAAGCCAAACGCTGCCGGTTGGATATTGCCTTCATCCTATAATATACACCGGCGCTATCCCGAAGTGGCCATTTTAATACCTGACACAATGGGAAGGGCCTGCGGGGGACTATGTGCATCATGCCAGCGGATGTATGAGTTTCAGAGAGGGAATCTGAATTTTAACCTTCACAAACTTAAGCCTAATCAAACCTGGGATTCTAAACTGAGGGAATTGCTTGATTATTTTGAAAATGATTCTCAGCTTCGGGACATTTTAATTACCGGGGGTGATGCCCTGATGAGTTCAGATAAATCATTGGAAAAAATCCTTAACGCTGTTTATGAAATGGCAGTCAGAAAAAAGAAAGCTAATGAAAAACGTAAGAATAAGGAAAAATATGCCGAAATCCTGAGAGTCAGGTTGGGGACAAGACTTCCTGTTTATCTTCCCCAGCGCATTACACCCGGATTGGTAAAAGTTTTAAGAGAATTTAAAAGAAAAGCCGCAGGGATTGGGATAAAACAATTTATAATACAAACTCATTTTGAGTCACCCATGGAAGTAACTCCTGAGGCCCGCGATGCAACTAAGCAGTTGATTTCTGCCGGCTGGATAGTTACCAACCAACTTGTATTTACTACTGCTGCTTCACGCCGCGGGCATTCCGCAAAACTTAGAAAAGTGATGAATGATATAGGAATATTAAATTACTACACTTTCAGCGTGAAGGGATATATGGAAAATTACTTCAATTTTGCCACAAATGAAAGAGCTGTCCAAGAACAAATGGAAGAAAAAATATTTGGAAATGTTCCAGAAAAATATCATGATAAGCTGAGCCAATTACAAAACGAGACCGAGTTGCTTTCAGAAAATATTATCGAAATAAGAAAAGCAGCTGACCGCTCCTTCCTGGCAACCGATAGAAATGTTTTGAATCTGCCCGGGGTCGGGAAAAGCCTTACTTTCAGAACAATTGGAATTACCCGTTATGGCAGAAGAATTCTGGAATTTGAACATGATCCCACCAGAAAACACAGCCCTATCATCAGAAAGATGGGGAAGGTAATTATCATTGAATCAAAATCAATCGGAGAGTACCTGGACCAGCTGGAAGATATGGGAGAAGATATTACTGATTATGAAAGCATCTGGGGCTACTCAATAGGAGAAACAGAACCGAGAATGCCTTTGTACGAATATCCGGATTACGAATTTAAAATAACAAAAGAATATACTAACCTGGAATTGTAATACCACCCACTCTCCCCATAAAGGCCAAAATTTAAAAGTGCTTTAGAATTGGGAAACAGACCAGACGACAAGGCGGTCATGAACGAGTGAAATTCTAAGGGGATAACTCAAATCTCATTGTATAGGATTTTGCTATGAATTTGTTTAGAGCTCTCTTAAATATATTTTGTTTCAAAAAAATAACTTTTTTATTAAAATAATCGTATACTAAAAATATAAAACAAAACAATAGGAGGCTTTCTATGCATCGAATTCACTTATTAATTCTAATTGTAATGTTATGGACTATCCCGCTGCCCACAACAGCCGTAGATACGCTTATATTGGCCCAGAAGCCAACCCTAAGCCAAACAGATGTTGTTTTTGTTTTTTCCGGGGGACCTATGGCGCGTCTCCCGCAAAGGCGGAGCGGCTCAGAGGCTGACCTCTGATCCGGGTGTTGAGACAAATCCTGTCTTTTCCCCAGACGGTTCCTCTATCGCTTTCACCGGTGAATATGACGGTAATGTTGATGTGTTTGTGGTCCCGGCAGCCGGCGGAGAGCCGCAGCGGCTGACCTGGCATCCATCTGCCGATATTGTTCTAGGTTGGACGCCGGACGGTAACAATATTCTCTTCACATCAAGACGCACTGCCTTTTCCAGATTCAGTGAACTTTTTACTGTAAGCCTGGAGGGTGGATTACCCAAGAAGCTTCCTCTGCCTATGGGATTTGAAGGCAGTTATTCACATAACGGCAGGAGTATTGCTTATGTCCCCCTGTCCAGGGCATTTTATGCCTGGAAGCGTTACCGGGGAGGAATGGCCACCCCCATCTGGATAGCCGATCTGACTGATTCCAGTATCGAGAAGATTCCCCGCAAAAAATCCAATGATTATAATCCCATGTGGATCGGAGACAAGGTCTATTTCCTCTCTGACAGGGAAGGTGCGGTAACCCTCTTTGCCTATAATATAAAAACAAAAAAAGTTACCCGGATTTTGAATAATAATGGTTTGGATCTCAAGTCCGCCTCAGCCGGACCTGGAGCCATTGTTTACGAGCAGTTCGGATCTCTTAATCTTTTTGACCTGACCTCCGGCAAGACTCAACATCTCTCCGTTACTGTCGCCGGTGATATGACCGGAGTCCGGGATAAGTTTGTCAATGTCGGCAACCGGCTCTCTTCTCCAAGCCTCTCCCCTAACGCTGTCCGAGCCGTTTTTCAAGCCCGGGGCGAGATCATATCCGTCCCTGCGGAAAAAGGCGAATTCCGTAATCTAACTAGCACTTCGGGAGTAATGGAACGTTATCCTTCCTGGTCTCCTGATGGAGAAAAAATCGCCTATTTTTCGGATGAATCCGGCGAGTATATGCTCCATATACGGAATCAGAAAGGAACCGGAGATGTAGTTCGCATAACTCTGGACAAGAATCCTTCTTTTTATTATGCCCCCGTATGGTCACCCGACAACAAGAAGATCGCATATGTAGATTGCCATTTAACTCTCTGGTTTGTGGATCTTGAGAAGAAAAAACCGGTCAAGGTGGATAATGACCGCTTCCAGGGAGGCACATATGACCTGGTTCCCAGTTGGTCCCCTGATTCGAAGTGGCTGGCATACAGCCAGCGGTTACCCAATTATCTGGGTGCGATCTTTCTTCATTCTCTGGAAAGTGGCAATAGCACCCAGATCACCGACGGCATGAGCGATGCCCATATGCCGGTATTTGATGCGGGAGGGAAATATCTTTATTTCACGGCCAGTACGGATTCAGGCGCTTCTCTACAGCCGGACATCCACAGCATCTTCCGGCCCGTAACACGGTCCGTCTATCTGGCTGTGCTGTCAAAAACCGACCCTTCTCCTTTTTCTCCGGAAAGTGATGAGGAAAAACCTGCTGATAAACCTGATAAAAAAGCGAAAAAGAATGAGGATGATAAGGCCTCAAATAAAGAAGGCAAGCCATCGGATAACAAACCTGTAAAAGATGTTAAAGTAAAGATCGATTTGGACGGGATTCTCCAGAGGATTTTGTCTGTTCCCATGCCTGCCAGACCCTATGTTGAGCTTCAAACGGGAAACAAGGGAGTGCTTCTGGCCGTAGAATCTGTTGCGCCGCTGCCCGGAACTTATTTTCCTCAAGGAAACACTGTTCACCGTTATGACCTTAAGGCCCGAAAGGCTGATGTGGTTATCAATAAAGTAAATGCCTTTGAGATGGCCCGTAACGGGAAAAAATATCTTTACAGCCAGAAAGACCGCTGGTTTATAGGAAGTCTTCGTCCAATGCCTCAATCAAGTGCTCCTTCTCCACCCTCCCCGGCAGCAAGGCCTTCCGGAAAGGCTCTGTCTACCCGGAATATCGAGATCAAGGTGAAACCACGAGAGGAGTGGCGGCAGATGTACCGGGAAGCCTGGCGACTAGAACGGGAATTCTTCTATGATCCAAACCTGCACGGCCTTGATCTTAAAAAAGCTCAAAAAAAATATTCCCCTTATGTTAAGTATGTTTATGCAAGACAGGACTTGAACTACCTTTTTGCCGAGATGCTGGGTGAGATGACGGTTGGGCATCTTTCTGTTGGCGGCGGTGATCTTGTTCGGGCTAAGCGTATTTCAACAGGACTTTTGGGGGTGGATTATACGATCGAAAACAACCGGTATCGATTTTCCCGAATCTACAACGGTGAAAACTGGAATCCCCGGGTCCAGGCTCCCCTGACCCAGCCTGGAGTGAATGTCAAAGCAGGAGAATACCTGCTGGCCGTGGATCGTCAAGAGGTCAAAGGCAAAGACAATATATATAAATATTTCGAAAATAAAGCGGGAAAGCAGGTTGTTCTCACTATAGGCCCTGATCCGAAACTCGAGGGGTCACGGAAGGTAACAGTCGTTCCCGTCGGAAGTGAAACATCCCTGCGGAATTTTGCCTGGATCGAAGACAACCGTCGCTATGTCGACCGGGTGACAAACGGAAAAGTGGCCTATGTCTATATGCCTGATACGGCTTTTGGCGGATATACCTATTTCAACCGTTATTTTTATGCTCAGGTCGGCCGGGAAGCTCTTATTGTTGACGAGCGTTTTAATGGTGGCGGCATGCTGGCTACGGATATTATAGAGCGTTTTAACCGTAAAATGATGAGTCTGGTAGCAAAAAGAGATGGAGTTGACGAAGTCCAACCCCAGGGAGCTATCTTCGGGCCCAAAGTTATGCTCATCAACGAGTTTGCAGGATCCGGAGGGGATGCTATGCCCTGGTACTTCAAAAAAGCCAAAGTGGGACTGCTTGTAGGCAAACGTACATGGGGTGGTCTTGTCGGAATGGCCGGAGCCCCCCGACTTATGGACGGAGGATATGTCACTGCTCCCAGTGCAGGTGTCTGGAGCCCGGACGGGAACTGGATAGCGGAAAACATCGGGGTTATTCCGGATGTTGAAGTGGAACTTGATCCAAAAATTGTCCGACAGGGAAAGGACCCACAATTGGAAAAAGCCATTGCGATCGTTATGGAAGAGCTGGCCAAAAACCCGCTTCCCAAGCCCAAGCGTCCGGCTTATCCAAACTATCACAAAAAAAAGTAGCCTGGAGTATTCATGAAAATTTGCGATACTTTTAAACAATAATACAATCATCTAAAAATTTATTTCATATATCGCAACTTTTAACCCTCCGGGCAGGCCGATCTGCTTTGTTGTGACGCAATCGCAGTATATGAATACAGCTTCATGCGCCACGCCGTGCATATCGACCCGTGAATAATCCAGGGTAGCCTGGAGTATTCATGAAAATTTGCGATACTTTTAAACAATAATACAATCATCTAAAAATTTATTTCATATATCGCAACTTTTAACCCTCCGGGCAGGCCGATCTTACCCCATCTGCTGCGATGCCGTCCGTTCGCAGTATATAATACGGCTTCACGAACAGCCTCTTGCAGATGCATCAATCTCGGCTCGTGTCTCCCCTTAAAAGGCTAAAATTCAAAAATAAAACGGCTATTTTTTCTTGATCGGGTAAGGAGGAATGGGCGGCAGGGTTTTTTCTTTGGTTTTCAGCTCTTCCAGAATAACTTCTATGGCTTTGTTCAACTGTTCATCAATACCGGCAAATTCCTTGGCAGGATCATTGTCCACAAAAATATCCGGCTCTACGCCATGACCTTCGATGATCCAATTCTTGCCATCCGTACTGTAAGGAGCAAACTCCGGTTTTGTCATGTTTCCTCCATCTATAAACGGCAAAGTACCGCGAATACCGACAACTCCCCCCCAAGACCGCTTGCCGATCAGTTTTCCCATCTTGTATTTTTTAAAGCGGTAGGGAAAAAGATCCCCATCTGAAGCAGAAAACTCATCCAGCAGACAGACTTTCGGTCCCATCAACATCTGCCCGGGATCCGGCCCTGGAACTGTGTTCCGGGACATATCGATCATGGCGATCTCCCTTCTCAGTCGCTCGATCAGCATGGGAGAGACGTTTCCTCCTCCATTCCCCCGGACATCGATGATCAATGCCTTTTTCCGCAGCTGGGGATAGAAAAGCTTGACGAATTCGTTGAGACCATGGACCCCCATATCCGGCACATGGATATAACCGACTTTTCCTTTGGTCGCCTTATTAACTTTCTCAATATTCTCCTGTACCCAGGTGTAATAGGCCAGAGGACCCTCATCCCGGATGGGAATAACGACCACTTCCCTGCTTCCCTTTTCCTCCGGCTTTGAATTGATCTTCAGGCTGACTTGCTTGCCAACAGTGTTAAGCAGAGCTTTAAAAGGATTATTCATAGTATTGGTCGGAGTGCCATTGATAGCAATCAGATAATCTCCTTCCTGGGCATTCACTCCGACTTCAGTGAGAGGAGATTTCAGGCCAGGATTCCAATTCTCGCTTCTGTAGAGTTTTTTGATCTTGTAATATCCGGTTTTTTCACACCGCTTCAATATCGCCCCCAGAAGACCTACAGGAATTCTCTGCACACGGGGCATATCCCCTCCCCCGACATAAGTATGGCCGACACTCAGTTCACTGATCATTTCTCCGATAACATATGTCAAGTCCGCCCGGTGATTGACCGAACGGGCGAGAGGTTGGTATCTTTTTTTCATTAGATCCCAATCCACACCATGCATATTGGGTGCATAGAAGAAGTATTTCATCTGTCTCCAGCTTTCGTTAAAGATCTGGTTCCACTCTTTATTGAGATCAACCTGAACTTCCATCCGGGAAAGATCCAGCTTTTCAGAAAGCTTTATCGTCCCTTTGGGAAGATCGATAATGGCATAGGACTTGTCCTGGCTGACAAGCATTTTTTTCTGGTCAAAAGAGATCTCATAACCGCTGATCGTTCCAAGATCTGTTTCTTTCTGTGCTTTTAAATCATACATTTTAAAAGATTGCTTGCGGTCTTTGTCCCCCCTCTTCATGTAATACAGGGTGTCTTTGACTGAAGTCAGGTTTCCATATCTGGCGACTTCAACAGGAAGGCGCATGATCCTGCCTTTAATCCCGTCCGGATCGATACGGAGCGGTTCCTTTGATGCTTTTGCATTTTCTTTGTCCTTAGCCTTGTCTTCCGCTTTTTTATCTGTTTTTGGACCGGCTTTTTCTGCTTCTTCTTTTTTAACCGACACTTCATCGCTCTTGGGTTTGAACGGAGATTCCACTTCTTTATTCAAGGTCACAAAATAGATCCGCGCCATGGAACCATAAGCATGATTCCATTCAGTACTGCTGTAGATCGGATTAAAATTCCTGTCCGAAACAAAAAACAGATACTTCCCTTCCGAATGAAAAACAGGAGAATAGGAGGAATACCACCCATCCGTCACTGCCTGGTTTTTCTTTGTTTTCAGGTTATACAGATATATCTTCTGCATAGTATCTTTTTCCTGTCTGGCATAAGTAATCCAGTTGGAATCCGAAGACCAGGAGTAATCTGTGATCTCCCAGGCTTCTGCTTTATCCACTACAACGATCTTTTTGGATTCTATATCAATATAGTTGAGGCGAAGCTTTTTATCTCCCCACAAAAGTTTTTTAGAATCCGGAGACCAATATATCCGGTACTTATAGGTGTCTCCTCCTGAGGTGATCCGGACCGGTTTGCCGGTTCCATCCTGCGTAGTAATATAGATCTCGTCCTCGCCGCCGGCATCCGAAATATAAGCAATCCACTGACCATCCGGAGACCATTTGGAATTTCTTTCATGGATACCGGATGTATTAGTCAGATTGCGAGTATTTCCATATTTGGCCGGGACCGTAAAAACATCTCCTCTTGCCCCGAATAAAGCCCTTTTCCCGCCTGGAGAGATCTCATAATTACTCACGAGGCTTCCCGTCTTGACCAATTTAGTCCGGCTGGAATTCAGATCATTAGCGATCCTGATCGGAACTTTAGCAATCTCTGTATTGGCCAGATCATATTTATAAATAAATCCACCATTTTCAAAAACAATGGCTTTGTCCCCTAGAGAAGGAAACTTAATATCGTAGTCTTTGAAATCGGTCAGTTTTAAGGTATTTTTTTTCTGAGTATCATAAACAAAAAGGTTCATCTTTTTGTTATCATCCCGATCAGATAGAAAATAAATACGCTGGTCCTTCCACATGGGAATGATGTCCTGGGCGGGATTATTAGTGATATTTGTTACTTTTTTCGAGGCAAAATCATAGACCCAGATATCATCTGCCATGCCGCCCCGATATCGCTTCCAGGTCCGAAACTCGCGGAAAATCCTGTTATAAGCTAACTTTTTATCATCAGGAGAAAAGGAGCAAAAACCTCCTCTTGGCAGCGGGATCTGCACAGGATAGTCCCCTTTGACCGTAGTTAAATAAAGCTGGCCGTTAAAACTGTTCCATTCTCTCATTCTGGAACGAAATATAATGGAGCTGTTGTCATGCTTCCATCCCATAACGATGTTGTTTGGCCCCATCCTGTCTGAAACATCATCTCTGCCAAGGGCGGCAGTATAGGTCAAACGTTTAGGAACTCCCCCCTCCCGGGGAATTATAAAGACTTCCCGGCTGCCGTCATACTCGCCTGTAAATGCAATATATTTTCCATCATGAGAATAGCGGGGGAATATCTCAAATCCCTTATGACTTGTCAATCTGCGCGCTACTCCTCCCTCGGATGGCACTGAATAAAGATCGCCGGCATAAGTAAATACGATCTGATCGCCATGAATAGCAGGTGTACGCAGCACCCGAGCTTCCTGAATGGCAAAAGCCGAACTTAGAGAAAATATCATTAAGACAAAAAATGAGATGAATAAGTTTTTCTTAAACATGATTCCTCCTTCGGGTATTGATAATAATTTGAATTATATAACCTGGATTATTCACGAGTCGAGGTTGCCGTAGATGCGAGGCACAATGGATGAAGCTGTGGTGTTTCACCGCAAATCCATTGTAACGAAGCAAATGCGGTGAGATCGGCTCGCTCGGAGAGTAAAAAATGGTGATTAAAATTAATAATAAAAACAAGAAAAAAGTTTCAATAATCATTCTTGAAAAAATCTTGCATGTCATTGAAAAGAAATTAATAGTAAAAACATCGCTATTTTTTTATGAATAGACCAGGTTAATATAGCACGGAACAAAGAAGATGGCAAGACGGGGTTGCCCCTGGAACCGGTGTGAATTCTGTTTTATTTTTAAAATATTCGGTAAACGGCAACGATTATAAATAATAATCTGTTATAATATTTATAGGAGGATTCACAATGAAAACAATATTAAAAATTCTTGCTCTAAGCCTTTTGCTTATAACTACCAGCTATTCCCTTGCCCAAAAGATAGAGACAAAGGATGGCCTCCGGATCGTCCATAATGAAAAGGAGGGAAAGTGGGGGAAAAATCCTGAATTATCAATTGAATATGTCAAAAATATCGGAAATATCGAATCATTAAATGAAAATGTATTGTTTTATATGCCGGTTGATATCGCTTTTGACAGTAAAGATAATATTTACATCCTGGACTCCGGCAACCACCGCATCCAAAAATTCGATGCTGATGGGAAATATTTAGCCACATTCGGCAGGCAGGGAGAGGGGCCCGGTGAATTTCAATATCCTATATCGCTTAATATCGACACAGAAGGGTATTTATATATATCAGATCCTCAAAACCAACGGATCCAGATCTTAAAACCTAATGGAGCAGAGTTTACAACCATCCCGATGCACGAAAATCCTGCCGGGAAGACAAAATTATTCCGATCCGGCCAGATGCTGATGGCTGAAGGGCAAGGTTTTATTAGCTTCGGAACAGGAGATGAGGAAAAAAACAAGGAACTCCCAAAACTCTTAAAATTGCTTGATTCGGAAGGCAAAGTCTCAAAAGATTTCGGTGAAAAACGGGATTATAAAGATTTCCTCCTTAACAGGATGGGAAACCAGATTCATTTCACGATCGACAAAAATGACTTTGTATATATAGCTTTTGACTATCAGAACAGGATCGAAAAATATTCCCCTGAAGGAAAATTACTGTGGAGAGCAGACCGGACCCTAAATTATGATACGGACAAACCAAAAAATAAGGGAAGCAGAAAAGCAAGCGGAGGAAGAGTCAGCATTCAAATGCCGGATATGAACCACTGCTCCAGTGGAGTTGCGGTCGATTATAAAGGAAGGATATGGGTCAGTTCCTTTTTAAGACAAATAGAGGATAATGAAAAGGTCAACACTTCCATGCGTGTAACTATGGGTGCGGGCGGCCGAAATATGTCAAAGTCCGTATCCGGAAATACAGATGTCCAAAAAACCGATATGTACCAGCTAGAGGTATATTCTACTGATGGTGTCCTTCTTGGGGCCATCCCGCTTACCCACTTTGTGGATGACATCCGGATCAATAAAGACCGCATATTTCTATTAGATGAAAAACGCGGAATGCTGTACCGGGAGTATAGAATTATTGATAACTAACCTGAACTATTCACGTCGACATTTTTTATGAATAGTCCAGGCTAACCTGGATTATTCACGAGTCGAGGTTGCCGCAGATACGAGGCGCAGGGGATGAAGCTGTGGTCCTTCACCGCGAATCCGCTGCAACAAAGTAGATGCGGTAAGATCGGCTCGCCTGAAAGGTAAAAAATGTCGATTATAAATAGAGATTACATCATGAACGAAATGATTAATTATCTAGCGGCAATAATCAGAGTAAAATACTGATTAAAAAAGATGTATTATACATATCGACATTTTTTATGAATAGTCCAGGCTAAGTCCCTAGCGTAAAATAAAACACCGCTCCCTTTCCCGGCTTTCCTTCAGCCCGGATAATGCCGCCGTGTTTGTGGATTATCCGCCTTACTATAGCCAGTCCCATGCCGGTGCCGGGATATAACTCATCCGGATTTAATTTCTTAAAGGGACGAAACATCGCCTCAACATGCTTCATCTCAAAACCGACTCCGTTATCTTTAATGAAGAATTCCTTAATTTTTTTATTTTCTTTAATCCCGAATTCAATCTTTATTTTCGGTTTTTTAGATGAATAAATCCAGGCATTGGTAAGGAGATTATCAATAACTAAGCCCAAGAGACGGGCATCTCCCCTGACATTCACACCTTCTTTAATGACAAAATCGGCTTTCCGGTCAGGGTTGCCCTCCTTTAGTTCAACCGATTTTTTACTTACAAGTGCGCTTAAATCTACCTGCCCGAGTTTCAGTTCGACAAAAGACAGCCGGGTTAATTGTTCGATCTCTTTAAATAGCTGATTCATACGATGACTTGCAGCCCGGATCTGAATAAGCTGGTTCTTGCCTTCATCATCTACTTTATCGGCATAATTCTGCAGCAACGACATGCTAAACTCACTTATCCCATTTAAAGGTTCTCCCAAATTGTTGGCGACTGTGAAGAAAAGCCCCTCCAGTTCATTGTTTAAAGCTTCTTTTGGAGCGGTTTTATTAAATTCTTTGGATTTTTGTTCTTCCCTGGTTTTTTGCTCCTCTCTAAGCTTTATTTGCTCTTCCTCATTTTCTTTTTTCAGGGCCTCTTCTGCAAGTTTCTGCTCAGTTACATCACGGAAAGCAGCGCTGATCTCCCCGGAAGGAAGCTTAGATATAAAAAATTCTCGCCAGCCTGCTTTGTCATCATCCCTAAACCGGGAAAATGGAATATACTCCACTGTATCGTTCTGCCAAACTTTTTGAAAAACATCTATGAGCCCGGAAGATCTTACTCCCGGGAAAACAGCTGTTACCCGCATTCCGATAAGGTCAGCCCGATGTATCATTTCTAGCTTCTCTGCTGTGCTGTTGAAATCTTTAATAATAAAATCCTGCCCTTTCTCGACTGCTTCAAATACAGCAATACCATAAGCTATATTTTCAAACCGCTCTCTGTATAAATCTACACTTTTCTCAAGCTCCAGAACATTTTTTTGCGCTTTCTCCACCTTATCTATGTTCATCTCCCGTATATCGACTTGCTCCAATAAATACCCTAATCTCTGGCGTAATACCTTGAGTTCGTTTTTACCCCTTTTTTTGACCTTAGCACCAGACTCGCCCGGGCCGGAAATTTTTTTAGTCGCACTGACCATGTCTATTACTGGTTTGGAAATAATATTCTGAAGCATTTGTGCCAGAAAAAAAACCAGCACAGTCAATCCCCCGAACAGGAGTATTATGGATATCAGAAAAGGGATAAACTTTTTATTCACTTCATTGGCTGAAGCGCGTACAAAGATCTTCCCATAGGTCAGATCTTTATCAACTATCGGGAGAATAACAGACAAATAACCGTTGATGTACTCATAAGGCTTTATCTGTCCCAGAGCAGGAGGGACAAACCCATCACCTGAATGGCTGTAAACTGCCAAAGGCTTGCCTTCGGAATCAAATATTACACTATCGGTAATATAAGGGATGGCGCAAAATTTTGACAGGGCTGCTTCCAGGCTTTCCTTGTCCTTGGAAATCAATGCCTCTCTGCAATATTCTCCTGTCAGCCTGGCGTGAAACCTGACATCATCAACAAATTTTACTTTGGCTGCCCTAAGTTCATATAAGACCACAAGGCTGAATCCAATAATCAGAGAAAGAACAGAAACCAGCAGTATTATCCCGATTAATTTTTTTTTGATCGTCAAATTCTGAAACACCTAGCCTTATCCCTTTTAATTCTATTTATTTCTTCCAAAAAGATGCTGGAGAAGAACCATTACCTTGTGCGGCAATGCCTCTATAAATTCAACTCCCATCTCGTATAATTCGCCATCCTGGATATCTTTAACCCATTTGACCTTTCCGTTCAGCTTGAGTAATTTTTTCGACTTTGACAGCGTAATTTTTAGATTAACCTTCGTATCTACCGGAAAGGAGGTGTCACTCTGCAGCCTAACCCCGCTTAAGGATATATCCTGAGTCAGGGCATTAATACTTATTTTTTTTGCAGAGTCAGCTTTGCCTTCTACCAACTCGATAACAGCTTTGTTCTCTTCATCTTTTCGCTTTTCTTTTCGCTTTTCCATTATCCTAAGGCTCCCTTAATAATGTTTTTTTTCATCATTGATACACTGACTGATCATCAGTTCCCCATAAAGACATATAATAAAAAAAATTTAGCAAGATGTCAAAGTAATTTGAGTGAGAGCCGGAGAAAAAATAGGCCTTTTATTTTAATCTTAATAAATCCTCTTCCTCTGATCCTGTTCTTTTTTGAGCATAGACTGTGATAATGCCGTCTTGATCAGCTTTTCCTAAAAAGATAAAACTTTTTGAAATACTTACTCCTCCTGCCGCAGAAGAGACCTCTGCTTTAGTATCACCGCTTTCATCCAGCAGCAAGTATAGGGACTGATTTTTTTCCATATCCCAACGGCCTGATATCAAAATATTCCCTTGCGGAGTTAGGGCAATCCCGCTTAAATTCGGATGTTCTTTGTAGATAGATTTTTTATAATTATCAATGACTTTGCCGAAGCGGTTCCACCAGTCTGGGTTCCGGGAGGCATAAGTCTCCTTTCTTCTCTCCCGCCATTTGTTTAAGTCCTTACGGGTGACCTTTTCCGGCTCAGGCAGAGAAGTTTGTATTTCCTTGATCAGCTTTCCCTGGTAATTATAGACCTGCAGTTTAGTACTTAAGCCATCAGAAAAAAGAACAGTATCTTGTTTATACGGGCACCAGGCAAAAGCCGGAACAAAAGGAATGGGCGAATCAGCGCCGTTGCTCTCATAAGAGATCCTTGTTATATAATCGGTCCTCTTTATTTTAGAGATAATGCCCCCATCTGCATTCTGCAAGACAATCTCCTGGGGGGAGCGGTGATAGAAAAAATCCTTTTCTCTTTTCGGGCGGCCTGCGAAATTTAACTCGGTCAAAAATCTTCCATCAGGCAGACAGTGGGCGATCGAAACTCCAAAAAATTCTTTTATGTCCAGTTTAATGGCCTTTTGAAACTTTCCCGAAAGTTCCATAAGGGTTATCCAGGGATGCCCTGTGAAAAATTCTGTAAAATACAGTTTTTCGTCAGGAGTAAAACCAAAGCTTACTCCATCATTTCGTTGGATCTCTCCCGGGCCCTGGCCTTCTCCTCCCATCTTTCGCAGAAACCTGCCTTCAGGCGAGTAGACTTTGATAAAAGCATCCATGCTGTCATATACATAAATATGCCCGTCCGGGCCTTCTTTTATCTGCCGCGGGTAGATCAGCTCACCTTCAGTACCCAGGATTCCGATCTTTACGGCTTCATCAGCATAAATATAACCCAATGTCCCAAGCAGGACTGTCAGAACTAAAGCAAATTTTCTCATATTAATCTTTTCCTTGACGAAGCACTATCAGAAATTTTTTATCATCCTAATAGCCTGAACTATTCATAAAAAAATGGCCAGGATAGATAATACGTCTTTTTCTCTTCAAATGTTACACCTCAACAGTAAGTCACTATAGTTTAAGATTTCGTTTCTTTATGTTTTCAACCACAAATGGAAAAGGCTTCAGGTTTTCTATCTCAATGCGAGCACTCGTGTAATTGTCTTTAAGAAACTCCTCAAATCCAAGGACTTCTTCGTGAGGGAAAAAATCTCCCATCAGAGCCGGCCAGGCAATGATTTTTCGTTCTTCCAGCTCCCTGAGAGCGATCAAAGGATACTCAAAATATTTTTTCTCTGCCCCGCTAATATTTTCAAAACTTATTTCATCGATCCCTTTCAGGCTTACCCTAACCTTTATATTAAGATATTTAAACATCTCAATGAATTCCGGTTTATAGCCGAGAAAAAAGCCATTGGTCTCCAGAATAAAAGGAGAACCGGGACGGTAACGGAAAAGAATCTTTACAATCTCTATCAGGTGTTCAAAAGATCTATCTCCCAGCACAGGTTCAGCCCCACTTATGCGGTAAAGGTTTAAGAAATTCTTCTGGGCAATTGCCAGCATCCTGGCAGCTACTTCCTGGGGAGAATAAAAATCCTTATACCTGCCGGGATTAAGATTTCGTTTATAATTCCAGCAGTATGCACAAAGAAAAGAACAACCCACTGCATCACCAGTCGCAACGCCACCATAAAATTTGGCAGGCCTGAATCTATAATAGAGCCTTTTGCCCTCCTTCATGACCTGGGACTCCACCTCTCCCGCTCTTTCCAGCGGATTAAAAGGAAATTGCAAGCTCATATAACATCTCTCAAGAAAATGCCCGCTTAAATTCCTCATCCAGAGGAATTGGTTTGCCTTTTCGATCAATAAATACAGCTACCAGTTGGGCCTCCAGTACTTTTTTACCATCCCTTTTATTAAAAATTTCCTGCTTAAAGGTCAAGCTTGTTTTACCGGCCTTGATACATTCTACTGTGATTTCCAACTCATCTCCCAACGTCGCCGGTGCCATATATTTTAAATTAATCTCAGCAATTACAATATATTTTCCCTGCTTGATGAAATCCTGGAAAGGCAGGCCGAGCTGTTCCATGGTCGTAACCCGGGCATATTCCAAATAACTGAGATAAACTGCATAGTTCACATGACCTTGTGCATCAAGCTCATAAGAACGAACTTTTAGAGATTGAGTATATTTTTTCATAAACGATTCCTTCCACAGGTTTTTGACAGCCAGAAAAAAAACCGCCGCCATATATTCGGCTTAAATTTAGCCATTGTATCTCTCCCGCAAGATAAAATATCAAGCCTTAAGCAACCGGAAAATCCCTTTAAAAAGGTCAATCTATATGGTACTTAGAAAATGGTAAATAGTAAATGGAAAATGGAAAATTGCAGAAAATTTTATAATTATTCTTCAGAAAGCTTGAACCAATAAGAAAAAAGTTCCTTTTCAAGTTCCTTGCAATTTTCAAATCTGGAAGAGATTATTTTCCAGAATTCTGCATTATGTCTTTTATGTTTTAAATGAGTGATTTCATGAAGAATAATATAATCAATTAAATACTCCGGCAGAAACCGCATCTTTTTATTAATTGTCAGATTTCTCTTAGGACTGCAACTTGCCCATTTGGTGCTCATTGATCTGAAAAAAACCCTATTCAGATTTTCTTTTAGTTCTATTGCATAGTTTTTCTGATAATTATGAACCAGGTCATGAAATTCCTTAGCCGTTCTCTTAACTGTATCTTTGTTCAAGGCGGCTTTTCGACATTCCTCTATGAAGTCCATTTTTTCGGCTATCCATTTCTTATGCTTTTTCACAATCTCATCCGGTTCAGAGCCTCTGGGGAGGACCAACAAAAGTTTACCGGTTTTGAATTCCAAACGAGGATAGAGGATATCCCTGAAGGAGATATTATAAGAAATGGTTTTAATTCCCATAATTTTTGATATTTTCTATGAGCCGATGATGGAGATCATTCATTTCTTCCATGGATAAACCGTATCTTGCCTTAAGGCCGCGGACAAACCTCCGGAGTTCTCTCTCCACCTCTTTTTTCACGGTGACTTGATGGATCCAGCCGCTAAAGAGGAGGCGTTCGATCTTAGCTGAAAAATCTTTGACTTTACCTGGCAACTCTTCTTTGCCATCAATTTGTTTTTCCAGCTCAAGGAGCAGGGAATACTCCATATCTGAAAAACCAAGAGATTGTTGACGGGCAAGAAGATTCTGGATAATAGCGAATGTTTCCTTGCCGTTCGTATAAATACGCTCATAATCCCGGTTTTTCTCTTTCCACATCTCGAGCAGCCTTTCCACCTTTTCGATAATGGATTCATAAATCGGGTTTTTATGCCTGTCCACAAGAACCAGGCGGTTCAAAACAAAGAGGATATTGGCTGCTTTTTCCTCTATGCTTTTGATTCTTTCCTGCAGCTTTTGGAGGTAAAACTCGTCAAATGCAATAATCGGCTGGTCCTGCTCCAGTGCCTTGATTTCCGTTGCTTTATGAACAAACTTAACGGTTTTATCATAGTATTTCCGGATATAAGCTTCATCATCGCTCTTCTGCCTGACGAGCTTCAAGTAATAGCTATAAACCCCGGAGAGCCACTTGTACTCCTCAAAAAATTCGACTTTTAGCTCAGACGGCCCCAGAAGTTCGAATAACTTCCTGAGCTTTTTATAAAAAGTCACGAATTCATCTTCCCTCCGCGTATCTAATGTGATCAATTCGACCGCTTTAAGAAGGGACTCCCTTGTGTATTCCTGAGGAATTTCCAGAAACATCACAAGCATGTCCTTCAAAACGACCAGAAATTCTTCCTTGAGTTCCTCAAGGTTGAGAAGGGCGCCTTTGATATCATCCCCACTGTACATGGCCAGAGCTTTTTTGAACTCCTTGAGCACACCGACATAATCGATGACCATTCCCGCTTCCTTGATCCCTTTGTAGGGGCGGTTCGTTCTGGCCACAGCCTGCAGGAGGCGGTGCTCTTTGAGTGGTTTATCCAGATAGATCGTCTGGAGAATGGGAACATCAAATCCGGTTAGGAGCATCTCAGTCACAATCAAAATACGGGGGAAATCGTCTTCCTTGAATTTGCCCACATAGTCCTTCCGGATATCCTTAAAGTCCCTGCCACCATACCTGGCCCGGGATTCAGCGACATACTTAAATAGGTTTTTTCTCTTTCCCCGGTCTTTTTTATCATAAGTCACGACAACTTCCGCATATTTTGCAGGAAAATGTTTATCCAATTCTCGCTTGTACATGGCACAAGCTTCCCGGCTTCCCGCCACAACAAGAGCTTTGAATTTTCCGTCCAGGTTCTCTTTGAAATGTTTTGCGATGTCCTGAGCAATCACTTTTATTCTTTGCGGATCTTCGAGAACAAGCCTGATGACATTCAGCCTCTTTCGAACTTCCTCTTTCACATTCTCACGGAATTGTTCGGGGATCTCCTCGAATTCCGATTTCAGAAAACTTTCCAGAAGTTCCTTGCGCAGATGAACATCCTTTTCCAGCCTCGGTTGATAGGCGATCTTAACGGTAAAGCCGTCCTTAATGGAGTCTGTAATAAAGTAGCGGTCCAGATAGCTCTCCTCCGGAGGGTAACTGAATTCCGAATAGGTGTCACGGCCATGCTTGGCAATAGGAGTTCCGGTCATAGCAAAAAAGAAAGCTTTCTGCAGGATCGCTTTCATCTGTCCGGCCAGAAGCCCGTACTGGGTCCTGTGGCCTTCGTCGATGAAAGCGACGACATTCCTTCTTGTCATGATGGTTTCTTTATGTTTTGAGACTTCTTCCAATTCCATCTGTAATAATCTGAGTTCTTCCGGCCGGAATTTATGAATCAGGACAATAAACAGACCGCGCTTTCCCCGATAGTCGTCATAACAAAGGATTTTTTTCAGGGCAGTGATCGACCCAATGATCTCGGGCTTGGCAATGTCCAGCGCATTAAATTCCTGATAGAGTTGGTCTTCCAGTTCGATCCGGTCCACCATGAAAAACAAAGTGGGGTTTCCAAGAAAACTCGAAAAGTACAGTTTATGGGCAGCAAAAATCATGGTCAGGGTTTTCCCGCTTCCCTGCCAGTGCCAGATCAGGCCTTTGTTCTTCTTTTCTTCTCCTTTGAGATTTAGATGAACCCGGTCAACCATGCGGTTTGCAGCCCGGTACTGCATATAGCGAGAGATGACCTTGGTGGCATTTCCCATCTCTACTCTGAAAAAGAGAAAATTTCGGATGATATCTAAAAGGGTTTCCCTTGCCAGAATTTCAATCAGGGAGCCGATCGAATCCAGTTCCGGGGTTTTCCATTCATGGGTTCTGACCTCATCCGCCCAGGGGACAATGGGAAAATAGCGGGCAATGTTTTCAGCGGCCGCGCCGATCTGAACATATTTGTAGAGTTCAGGGACGGCTTTTTCATAATCCTTAATCTGCGAATAAGCATTCATCCAGTTTTCCGCGATATTTGCCGGATTTTTGCATTCGATGTTGACTAAAGGGATTCCGTTCACATAGAGGATGATATCCGTTCTGATTTGGTCTCTTCCCTGGAAACGGACCTGGCGGGTGGAGATGAATTCGTTGTTTTCGGGAATTTCGTGATCGATAAGACGGACGAATTTAACAACTCTATCCCTATCGAATTTGATGGGCACTCCAAATTTGAGAAAGTTAAGAACTTTTTTGGCTCCCTCAATCCCGGTCGAGAGAAGCTTTAGCTCGTTAATGACTTTTTTTATTTCTTCTTCCGTGATGCTGAGATTACGGTTGAGCTTTTCCAAAGCCCTCACTAGATTTGCGTTGAGAAGGGGCTCTTCAAAGCTTTCCCGCTCCAGGTTTTCAGCCGGAGTATAGGTCCATCCTTTAACTTTGAGTTTTTGAAGGATATGATCCTCCACCAACGATTTTTCTGTAAAGCTCATTTTATGCATCCAGGATAATCCTCTATTTTATTTTGTCATCTTCCAAATAATTTCATTCAATTGATTTTCTTTATTCATAGTGATATCCCTTCCTCTTGGATGTAAGAATAAATAGGCAGCATTGAGTAGGGAGGACTCTCCCATTCGGCTTCAGATACAATCATGGCGCTGATATTGGTGTTGTATTCTAAATTAATATCAAATATCAGATGGATGATGTCCTTCCTTATGCTTTCAGTGATTTTGCCAGGGATCTCTATAAGAAGATCCAGGTCTGATTCCGAATCTGAGGTTCCTCTAGCCTTAGATCCGAACAAACGGAATTTTGTCTGAAGCCAGGTGGATCTTATTTCCGTAATCACGTGAATCAGGGCATCTATTTCGGATTTGGTTAGATTCAGTTTAAGTCCCAATGATTCAATCATTTGAAGCTCTGGATTACTTTCCGTCTTTTTTTTCATAATAGAACCCTCCTTTTTCCTGACAAAAGATCATTCATTAAGCCCTTTTTGACCCGGTTTAGCTTG
>JAUVXM010000113.1 GCA_030603565.1 Candidatus Aminicenantota bacterium | reverse complement strand
TGAGACATCCTAATCTTACTTGCATGATACCCCAAAATGGACCAATGATCGGGGCAGCAAATGGTCTTTATAGGTATTGGTCTGGTTTTAAAGGCGGTGTTCTTGATTTAGCTGCAAGTATTTCTTGGTATTTTAGTGCTGCCAGTAAGTATTCTTTTAAGCCGCCGCCAGGTCTGTCAGATGAAGAGGTCCATAAGATCCGTAAATTTTTTAATCCAGGTCCGAGTAATCTTCCGGAAGTTGATTTCGAGAAACTGAATTGGAGTTTACCGCTTATTGATGTTATGAAAAAGGCAGGAGCACCTCCAAATGATTGGGCTGAATTGATAACCCACGATTTTGGTGATCCCTGGTGGCACGATGTAATGGGATATTATGATGGTACGGAAAAAATTGATGTCCCGGCATTACATATGAGCTGCTGGTATGACCCGAGCGTTAATGAAACTATTTTTGAATTCAATTATTTTAGGGAAAATGCTGTTTCTAAAAGAGCTGCAAACAATCAGTTTTTGATTATTGCCCCTACAACCCATTGCAGCTATGACAAGGCCTCAAAACACACAATTGTCGGCGAACGTGATATAGGAGATGCAAGACTTAATTATCAGGAAATTTATCTAAAGTGGTTTGAGTACTGGTTAAAAGGAAAAGAAAACGGAATTACTGACATGCCTAAAGTGCGGTATTATACTATGGGGAGTAACAAGTGGCGTTCAGCAGACGTTTGGCCCTTGCCGGAAGCTCAATACACAAAATATTACCTTCACAGCAAAGGGGATGCAAACAGCCTTTATGGAGACGGATGGCTGTCAACAGAGGTGCCAAAGGATGAGTTGTCTGATACATTTATATATGACCCTGCAAATCCAGTCCCCTCAGTTGGAGGCGACCGCGGCACATCATATGGCACTAAAGCTGGCGCTATTGATCAAACTGAAGTTGAAACTCGCAATGATGTTTTAGTTTATACAACGCCGCCATTAGAGAAAGGAATTGAAGTCACAGGCCCAATTAATGTAGTTTTTTATGTATCTTCAACAGCCAAAGATACAGATTTTACAGCCAAACTTATAGATGTTTATCCCGATGAAAAAGCTTTCAACATCCAGGAAGGCATTCTGCGAGTAAGATACCGGGAAGGATTTACCAAGAAAGTCTGGATGGAAAAAGGAAAAGTATACGAGATCCACATTAGTTTAGATGCTACAAGCAATTTCTTTAAGCCTGGACATAAAATTCGGGTGCAAGTATCCAGCAGTAATTTCCCTCTATTCGAACGAAACCTGAATACGGGCGGAAATAATTATGATGAAACAGAATGGGTCAAAGCTGAGAATACGATCCATCATTCAAAAGAATATCCATCTCATATTATTTTACCGATAATTAAAGATAAAACAGAGAAAAAATAATGAGGAAAGTCCGGCGGGATCACGTCCAGTAGGCGCGCTGGGGCGGTGGAATGCTTATGGAATTGTTCCTTGACGGATTGAAAAAATCAGGAAAAAGTGGTAAATTTAGCCCCTATTTGTTACCCAGATAATAATGGCAAATCTGATAACAGAGTAAATCCTTTATTATCAAAGACGTGGGCGGTTAGCTCAGTTGGGAGAGCGCAGCGTTCGCAATGCTGAGGCCGGGGGTTCAAATCCCCTACCGTCCACCAATTCATTTGCCTGCCTGTAGTCAACAGTTTGTTCCAATTGCCGGTTGCAATGAAAGGGATTCTGCCATATTATCAAACTTAAAATAGCATGAAATTTGTTGTTGATTGTATGCTGGGGAAATTGGCTAAGTGGCTTAAGATCCTCGGGTTTGATACTCTTTTTTTTTCCAAGATCGGGGATGATGAACTTCTTGCTATCGCTGAAAAAGAGGAGAGGGTTTTACTTACCCGGGATAATGAGCTTTTTGAAAGGTCAGATCCGGACTCGGCATTTTTTATTAAGAGTGAAGATTGGCAGGAGCAGTTGAAACAGGTGCTTGACGGATTTAAACTAAGAGATAAAGCTAAGCCTTATTCGCGCTGTATTGAATGTAATGCTGTCCTTAAAGCGCTATCCAGGGATAAAGCCAAAAATATGGTCACACCTTTTGTGTATAAAAATGCTGCAGGCTTTGCTCTTTGCCCTGTTTGCGGGCGTGTTTTCTGGCGGGGGAGTCATCAAAAAGACATGGACGTAAAGATCGATGAGTTTTTGAAATAATTCATATTCATTTACCCGGACCGAGCCTGCCTGGATAAGTTCTTTTAAAACGAATCTTATGCATAACTGTGCAGCCCTGTCAGGAGATAATTCACGCCAAAATATGTAAACAAAGCTGCTAAGAATCCTATTATTGCTACAATGGCAGATTTTTTTCCTTTCCATCCCATGACCAAACGTGTATGAAGATAAAGCGCGAATATGAACCATGTGATCAGGGTCCATACTTCCTTGGGATCCCAGCTCCAGTAGCTCCCCCAAGCCTTATAAGCCCAGACCATTCCAAATACCAGGCCGCCCAGAGTAAATAGAGGAAAACCTATGGCAATAACCCGGTAGGAGATCGAATCCAGTTTTTCGGAAGTCAATCCGGACTCTGAATCTATCCCCCTTTTCTCCTTTGATATGGCTTTGAGATACATTATGCTCGTGACAAAAGCAATGCAGAAAAAAGCCTCCCCTATAAGTGTGATTGAGACATGCAGCCAGAGCCAGTAGCTTTGGAGGGCAGGGACTAAGGGGGTTGCTTCTTTTGGCATAAGAGGAGAAGAGGCAAGCGCCATGAGTGCTATCACAATAAGCATATAGTAGGGGCCGGCTTTGCGGAGCTTGAATTTTGCCTCGACAAACACATATGCAAAGACAGCGGACCAGCCAAAAAACGAGAGGGACTCGTACATATTGGTAAAAGGCGCATGTCCGCTTTCGAATATTCTTAGAACAAGTGCGGCTGTGTGGATGGCCAAGCCAATAGCAGCAGCCCAATACCCCCGTTTGGCAAACTTTATCTTTTTTGAAAAAAGAAAAGCAAAGTAGAAGAATGCTGAAAAAATGTATAGAATGAATGATATTAGAAAGAGAGTGCTTTCATTCATTTTTATCTCCTGAGTTTTTTTGTGATCTTATCAAATTCTACCCGAAAAGATTCCCTGTTCTTTGGAGCCAAACCTCCAATGATTACATAAGTGCTGCCTTTTTTTTCTTCCATTAAAATTTTTATTTCCCGGCTCGTCCAGTAGAATGCTACAAACAGGCCGAACATAAGGATGATACAGCCTGCCCAGATACAGCTTGCTCCAGGGTCTTTTGTCATCTGGATTCCGGAATACTGTTCGGTTTTAAAATCAGCAAAACGAATAGACAGTCCCTTCTCTTTTTGGGAATTCTGCTGGACAAAATCTGGGAATTTAGAGAAAATCCAACCGGAAAATAGTTCTTTGCCATCTTTTATAGCCTTAATAAAGACAGCTGGGTTGTTTGGCTGCAGAGAACGGGTGGTTACTTGGTTCCTTTCATTTAAAACAAAATCAGGCACAAAGTGTAAGGCATGTATTTCTAAGTTTTTATCCCTTAAAATAGCTTTGTCGCCGATTTTGAGAGTGATGTTTATTCCATTAGATGTGTCACCTTGATCTTTTATAACAATATTTACTGATGGATTTTCCCAATCCCAACCCCATCTGCTCTGATAGAACATGAAGCCTTTATAAGAGAGAGGGTGATTTACTTCGATCTTTTTTGTAAAGATTTCTTTTTTATTTTCTATTACTGTAAGAGTACTTTTCCAGTCCCTGACCCGACCGCTCTCATAGTATTCGGTTTCGAATTTATCCAACTTGAGAGAAAAATCAGCCTTTGGGATTTTAAGAACCTGGCCTTCAGTCAGCTGCAGGTTGCTTTTGAATCCCAGGAGTCCGCTGAGAATTCCTCCCAGGAAAATGATAAGAAGACCGATATGAACGACATCTGACCCAAAAATTCCAAAAACATGCTTTCTTGCCATAAGAAAAACCCGGCCTTTTAGCGTTTTCTCCTGAGTGCGGTATCTATTCGAAATCAATAATTCTTTTAACCTTTCCTTTGTTTTTTCAATTCCTTTGTTTATGGTAAACGTTTGTGAAACCTTAAGCGAGTTTAGCATCTTGCTTTCAAATTCCAGTTTTGGCCGGAGTGTTTTTTTTAGTTTAGATTTTAACCGCGTCAGTGTACATACGATCGTGTTGATAGAAATTAAAAATAGCAGGCCTAAAAACCACCAGGAATGGTATAAATGTGTAATTTCCATACGTATGAGTAAATTAGAGATCTGGCCATAGCGAGCGGTATATTCAACCGCACTCCTTCCCTGGGGAATCAGAGTTCCTAAAATAGAAGCCAATGTCAAAATAATCAGAAGAACGATTGCCAGTTTAACCGAAGAAAAAAACCGAGTAATTGCTTTCATTATTATTTCTGCCCTTATTTTACTTTGAATCGATTCTGGAGAATCCTTTTCTTTTCATCTCCCTGCATTCTTTTTTTACGAAAAGAAAAGCCAGGAATGCTTTTTCTCTTAGCAGCTATTGCGCTGTTTGGCTAGGGTATGAGATGATCAGGATGCTTTTTACCATTTACAACTGTCTTCTCAGGGTCTTCTAAAAATAGACAGACCATTTTGAGAAGAAAATCTTACTCCAGGAGGGAATTACTGTCAATAGCGCAGAGTAATGGGTGCTTGGAGATGCTTCCGACAATGGTTAGGAAAATCAATTGAAGTTCATTATAATCTGTGTTAAAAACTAGGGGACGATGATGCCCAGATAGCATTCCATTTTTAGGAGAAAGATTGTGAAAAGAACGAACCTGTATATTCTTATTTTTCTTTTATTGAGTTCGATTTTATCTGCTCAGAAAGTTGATATCTACAAACGGCCTCTTAATTATGAAAGAAGCCACAATTATGATGCGGTTCACTATAAACTTGAATTTAAATTTGATATGGAAAAAAAGATTTACTGGGGTGAAAATCAAGTGACTTTACTTTCTTTAAAAGATGATTTTCAGCAGTGTGTGTTAGATGCTGAGGATTTCACAGTGACTTCTGTTGCCGCCCTTAACGGCGAACCTTTGAAATTCGAACAGACAGACCACAGCCTGATTATTGATTTGTCAAAAAAATATGATTATAAACAAGAAGTATCTTTTGTAATCAAATATTATGAAAAAAACTCCAAGAAAGGGATCAGGTTTATTGAGGCTGCTGCTGATTATCCTGCCCAGATAAACACCTATGCTTGGCCCGAAGGCGCCCGCCACTGGTTTCCCTGTTTTGATTTTCCTAATGACAAAGTGACAAATGAACTCATTGCAACTGTGAAAAATGATTTTAAAGTGCTTTCCAATGGAAAACTTGTTAAAGTTACGGAAGACAAGGAGAATAACACCAAGACTTATCACTGGTCACAGGAACTTCCTCATTCAACCTATCTTATTATGATGGTTGCAGGGCCGTTTGAAGTGATCGAGGATTCTTTAGGTTCCCTTCCCATTAATTACTGGGTCTATAAAAAGGATGTGCCTGATGCTATGAGGTCTTTCCGGAAAACCCCGGAAATGATCGATTTTTATAATAAAACATTTGGATTTAATTACCCGTGGGCAAAATATGACCAGGTCTGTATTGCGGGCTCAGGCGGGGGGATGGAAGATACATCTGCGACTACTTTAGGACACGGTACTATTCATGATGAAAGAGCAGAGCAGGATTTTTCAAGCGGGGTTCCTGGCGTGCCTTAAAAAATATCTCTTAGAGAGGGAGGAAAAGAATGATTACTGCTTCCAATTATAAAAAACAGAGATTATTTATCTCAGTTTTATTTTTAGGAGGGATTATTATCCTAAGCGGATGTTCGCGTGTGGATAAACAGGAGTGGAGAGATTCATTAGCTGAAAATGTGGAATTATTGGGCCATCGCAATTGGATCCTTATTGCAGACTCTGCCTATCCCTTTCAAAGCCGGGCCGGGATTGAAACCATAACAACAGGGAGGGGGCAGATTGAAGTTGTCGAAGCAGTTCTCAAGGCTGTAGAAGATGCAGATCATGTAAAGGCTAAGGTTTATCTTGATAAAGAAATTGTATATGTGCCGGAAGAGAATGCTCCTGGTATTACTTCCTATAGGAAAGAGTTGAAAGCCTTGCTTGCGGATAGAGAAGTCAGTATGGTCCCCCATGAAGAATTAATTGCTAAGCTGGATGAGGCAGCCAAGACTTTTCGGGTGTTTGTTCTTAAAACAAATCTAATCCTTCCTTACACTTCTGTTTTCCTGGAATTAGACTGTGGATATTGGGACAGCCGGGCAGAGGCTGAGCTGCGAAAAAGCATGGAGGAAGATTCTCTTTTTCCTGATTGACTTTGCTTATCTCCAGGCCAATTCTATGAGATTCTCTCTTTCCTGTGGATTTTTTATTGACTGGACATGTTTGGGCTGTGTATTATTGTTGATGCAATAGCTCAGAGGAAGGAGGCGTGATGGATTTTAAAGATCAGACGGTACTTGTTACCGGGGCTTCCCGGGGTATAGGACGTGCCATTGCTGTTCAATTTGCCGAACAGGGGGCGTCCCTTGCTATTCACTACAATAGAAACAGAGGCGCTGCTGAAGAGTGTCTGTCTCAACTCAAAGGCGGCCCCCACATGATTGTCCAGGCCGATGTTTCAGTGGCCGAGGAAATCAAGTCTATGGTCGAGACTGTCATAAAAAAAATGGACCGTATTCACGTCCTTGTCAACAACGCCGGAATTTTTAGGGAACACCCGGTTCCCTCCCTGAATTATGAGGAGTGGCAGGATGCCTGGCGCCGGACCATCGATATAAACCTGATCGGATCTGCAAACGCGGCCTTTTTGGTCGCCCGTCACATGATCGAAAAAGGCGGAGGCAAGATCGTAAATGTCACCTCCCGGGGGGCTTTCCGAGGTGAACCCGACGCTCCGGCCTACGGGGCCAGTAAAGCGGGCCAGAATGCGCTGAGCCAGTCCCTGGCCAAGGCGCTGGCTCCCCACAACATCTATGTTTGCGCCGTAGCTCCGGGTTGGGTGAAGACGGATATGGCCGAAGAAGCGCTGGCCAGCTCAGAAGGAGACGCTATCCGGAATCAGAGTCCAATGGGCCGGGTGGCCACGCCCAAGGAGGTAGCCAAGGCTGTGGTTTTCCTTTCCTCAGAGGGAACGGATTATTTGACCGGATGTATTGTGGATATTAACGGCGCCTCCTATTTGAGGACATAGGGACACGGATAAGACAACAAAGTTGATTTATTTTGCCAATGAATCGGCAAAACAAATCAACCCTTCATCACTTTGCTTTGCAAAGTAATTTGAACTAAAGGTTTTCATTTTGGGCTTTGCCCAAAACTGAAAATAGCTTTTTATTTTTGGGTGCAAGCCAAAAAAGAAAAAGCTTCTTACTCTTATCTGTGAAGATCCGTGTCCTCAGCGTCCTCAGTGTAAAATTTCATTTTTTCTCTAATCCCGCCTTTAGTTCATCTGCAGCAACCTCGACTTGTGAATAATCTAGGATAGTGTTAAAAAAGCAACCTTTTTGCCTGCTGGTGTATCTATATATGTAAGGAAAAAAGATGTGTGAAATTGCTGCCAGTCTATATCTAACTCCGGTGACCATAAAAGACAAGAATTGTGCTAAAATAGAAAGAAAAAGCGAAGAGATGAATATAGAGAAGGATAGAAGGGATTTTCCTCTGGAGTGGGTAAGCCTTAGCCGAAATGGAGACCATGATGCTATGGAATCGTTGTATGAATATTTTAAAACCTCTTTTTACGGGCTGGCATATCGATATACATACGATTCGGCTGCAGCAGAGGATTTGTTCCAGGATATTTTCATAAAGATATTCACTCACCTTAAAGATCTGGACAAGGATGAAGCATTTACCGGCTGGGCATACCGGATCGCAGTAAATACATGTCTTAGTTATCTGCGCCACCGGAATATGAAGATTAAAAAGTCAGTTTCCTTGCAGAATGTAGAGCCGTTTTTGGCTGATGAAGAAAGTAGCGATCCGGAAAAGCTTATTAAAAACTCCCTGGAAGAAGCTATCCGGGGAATTTCAGCTAAACTGAAAAGTGTATTTATTCTGCATGATGTTCAGGGATTCAAACACAAAGAGATAGCCCGCATAATGGGATGTTCAGAGGGGACGTCAAAGTCCCAGCTTTTTAAGGCGCGAATGAAGATAAGGAAATATCTGGAAATTAAGCAGGTACTATAAGGAGAAAAAAATGAGATGCACAAGGGTAAAGAAGATGCTCAGTGAATATGTTGACGGCGACTTGAGTCGGAAGCAGAACGCTTCTATTATGAAGCATCTCGAAGAATGTCCGGACTGCGAAAAGTTATTACAGGATTTTAAAAAGATTGCTAATAATGCTGGAAAGCTGGAAAAACATTTTCCTCCGGAAGAAACCTGGAGTAAAATTGAGGCGCGCATAAACCTAGGCCAAAATGAAAGTTTTACTCCTGACCTTGAGAGGCGAAACTGGCTTTCTCTTCCCGGATTTCGCTATGCCGCAGCAACAGCTGGAATAGTCTTGATTATAGCCGCAGCCATGCTTCTGGGGCCGCAGTATCTTAGAAAGGAAGGGGAGTCTGCCGGTTTTTCCAGTAGTCAGGAATATACTCTGGCAAAATTGAAAGAGGCGGAAAAACACTACCAGCAGGCTATTAATGCTTTGGGTGAAGCTGTGGCTGCCCAGGAAAAACAGCTCGACCCTAAAGTGGCTGAAGTTTTTAAAACTAACCTCAAGATCATCAATTCATCAATATCCGCCTGCAAACAAGCGGTCCTGAGCAATCCCGAAAATTATGAGCCACATAAGTACTTACTGGCGGTCTATGAGGAAAAAGCGGACCTGCTGAATAGATTAATAAATTTAAACGGAAATATTCCCCTAAAAGGGAAAATAGATACAACTATCTAACTTGGATTATTCACGAGTCGAGGTTGCTGCAGATGCAAGGCACAGGGTGTGCAGTTGTGGTCCTTCACCGCAAGTGCCCTGTAACGAAGCAGATGCGGTGAGATCGGCTCGCCTGAATGGTAAAAAAATGGCGATTAAAATTAAAAACAAAAACGAGAAAATAGTTAAAGTAATCATTCTCGAAAGAATCTTGCATATCACTGAAAATAAATTAATAATAAAAACACCGCCATTTTTT
>JAUVXM010000092.1 GCA_030603565.1 Candidatus Aminicenantota bacterium | reverse complement strand
GAGGAGACATCGAGAAAATGGACAATGCGACATAGGGATTGGGCTATGATATACTCACAACTGATGATCTTTTTTGAAGATCGTTTGGCCAAATATGTGTGATGGTAAAATGGAGTTTACACAGAAAACCTTACACTCCCGCCTGAACCGCTATGAAGATACTTCCTATAAGAAGGCTCTTTTAGGAATATCAACAAAAGAAAGCTGGGAAAAGACTTATATCAAGAGTTTTTCTGGGATGTTAAAAGAGATCGTCAGAAATCCCGGATATTTTAAGCCTGCATTTATCCCCACTATGCTAAAAGCCTATTTGTTTGGTGACTCTTATGCCCTTGGTTCTCGTATTTTTGCCCGTGAGATTTCCATCCTTGACCTTTTTTACTATCTTCCCTGGAATGAAAAGGAAAACCTTGCGAGAATAAGTTCGGAACTCGGGTGGAAACCGGCGGAGGAGTATAATTCTACTTGGAGGTTTGACTGTAAGGTTGCTCAGTTGAAAGACCTCATATTTTTAAAGGTTTTCGGGATCACAGAAAAGGATGATCTTTACGCTAAAATGGTAAGGGAAGGGCTCATTTCTTATGATGAGGCCCTGGAACGACTTGAGCTTGAAAACAAAATCCATGAAAAAACAGTTAAAGAGGTTTTGGAAAAAGCCGGTGTCGATTATGAATCTTTCCTTGAATTTCTGGATGGGATTTCGAAAGTCTCTCCCAGGGCATAATTTGACAAAGATAGGCATATCTTTTATATTTACCTGATTATTTAAAATGAAAATTATTCTTATTAATCCCCCGGCCGAGAATCTGGTTAGAACATTTGCGCCTGACTCACTGACAGAGGAGGTGGGATTATACCCACCCATGGGACTTCTTTACATTGCATCTTATGCCAGCAAGATGCACAGGAATAGATTTCAGATAGAGATCCTTGATGCTCAGGTCGAAAAGATGAATTATAAACAGATCAAGCAGTATTTAGCTGATAATAAACCTGATGTTGTAGGGATATCTTGCATGACATTCCTTCTTATAGATGCATTAAAAGTCGCCCGAACAGCCAAGGAAGTAAACCCGCAGATTCATGTAATCATGGGAGGAACCCATCCCTCCATTTATCCTGAGGAAATGCTGTCTCAACCTGAGATCGATACAGTTGTAAAGGGAGAAGGAGAATATACCTTTAGTGAATTTTTAGCTGCTTTTATAAGCGGAAAGGATTATGCCGGAATAAAAGGTTTGGGATACAAAGAAAACGGAAAGAATATTCTTAATCCCAGCCGGGAGTTCATCAGGGATTTAGACCGTCTTCCCTTTCCTGACCGGGATTTTTTACCTTATAAAAAATATTATAATGTATTGGGAAAAGGAAGGGAGGTAATGACTGGGTTATTGACTTCCCGCGGTTGTCCCTTTAATTGTATTTTTTGTACCCCTAAGGATGGTAAAATCTGCCGGATGCGGAGCCCTGAAAACGTAGTGCAGGAGATCGAGGAATGTTATGCCAAGGGAATAACAGATTTTGATATTATTGATGATACTTTCATTATTAATAAGAAAAGAACCATTGCAATTGCGGATTTGATCATTAAAAGGGGCTTAAAAATCACCATGGATGTCAGAGCCAGGGTTGACACTGTCAACCAGGAGGTCCTGGATAAAATTGCCCAGGCTGGATGTACGCGTATTCGTTTTGGTGTGGAAAGCGGAGATCCTGAGATTTTAAAAAATCTGCGCAAGGGAATCACGATCGAACAAGCGAGAGAGGCCTATAAAATGGCAAAAAAGGCCGGACTGATTACGTTTGCCTACTTTATGCTCGGCTCTCCAGGGGAGACTGAAAAAGAGATAATGAGTAGTATTAAGTTGGCTAAAGAGCTTAACCCTGATTTTGTCCAGTTTTTGATCACTACCCCTTTTCCGAGTACGGACCTTTATGATTTGGGTCGGGAAAAAGGCATTCTAAAGGGAGATTACTGGAGAAAATTTTCATCTCGCCCTTATGAGGATTTTAAGACACAATGGTGGACGGAGTATTTTTCCCCTGAAGAACTGCAAAAATGGCAGCGAAGAGCGCATTTAAAGTTTTATTATCGCCCGGGATATATTTTTAACCAGCTTCGTCAGATTAAATCATTTACAGAGCTTAAAAGAAAAGCCCGTGCAGCAGTGCGGATGTTTTCGAAATAATATGAAAAATCTTACGGTAATAGTCCCTGTTTATAATGAAGAAAATACGGTTTTGAAAATTATAAGAAAGGTAAAAGCTGTTGAGATCGACAAAGAAATAATTATTGTCGATGATGGCTCTACAGATAAGACTCCAGAGCTTTTAAAGAGCGTGGAAGATGATTCGGAAATAAGGATTATAACTCACCCTAATAATATGGGAAGAGGAGCTGCTCTCAGAACAGGTCTCTCCCATGCTAAAGGCAATATTACCATATTTCAGGATGCAGACCTGGAACTCGACCCTTCCAATTATCCCTACCTTATCCAGCCCATATTGGATAAAGAAACTGAGGTAGTGTTTGGCTCGCGGTTTTTAGGAAAAGGATATATCCGTGGTATGGGAAAAGGAGCATGGCTGGGTAATGTAGTTCTGATAGAACTTACAGATCTGCTATTTAGAGCAAAGTTAACAGATGTTTTAACCATGTTTCAAATCACAAAAACGGAGATTTTCAAAGACCTTGCTATTCAAATAGACCGGATGGGTTCAACAATTGAAATCACGGCAAAATTTCTAAAAAAAGGATATGATATTCTGGAAGTGCCGGTAAAATATATTCCGCGGAGAAAGGATACCGGTAAAAAAGTGCGTTGGAGAGATTTTTTTGGCTGTTTGGGAGCTCTGATTAGATATAGGTATTTTTATAAGGGATAGTTGTTGTAATGGAAAAAGTCCTTCTGCTTAATCCTCCCGGAGATAAACTTTATCAAAGAGATATGTACTGCAGTGCCGTCTCTAAAGCAAATTATTACTGGCCTGCAATCGATCTCCTGGTTTTGAGCGGCATACTTAAAGCTTATTATGAAGTGGATGTTATTGACGCTATTGCTGAGAGGCTGAAGCCCCGAAATTGTATGGAAAAAATTGTCGGCAGAGAATACAAAGCAATCGTTTTTTTAACTGGAACTGCCTCTTGGAAAAATGACTTTGAATTTCTCTCTGAAGTTAAAAGCAAGTCTCCGGCTTCTCTCCTTATAGGGAATGGGGATATTCTACTTTATAAGGGGGAAGAGTTTTTAAAGCGTTACAATTTTCTAGATGCTGTTTTATTTGATTACACAAGCAAGGATATTCTAAGTTATTTGGAAAATGATTTTGATTCAATTCGATCCATGTGCTTCCGAATAAATGATAGGGTTGAATTCCGAAAAGAACCAGTACAGCCGCAGGAGTTTTCCTATGCAGTACCTTTACATGAAAAATTCCCTCTAAAAAATTATTTACTTGCTCAGGGAAAAAGGTTTCCTTTTACCACTGTACAGACGACTTTTGGATGTCCTTTTAAATGTTCGTTTTGTGTTGCGTCTACTCTAGGATTTAAATACCGGGTTGTAGAGAATGTGATGGAGGAGTTGCGCTATATTGCAGGTCTGGGAATAAAAGATATTTTTTTTACAGATTTTACATTTGAGGCCAGAAGAGAAAATACTCTAGCTATCTGCCAGAAGATTGTCAAGGAAAAGCTTGACTTAAGCTGGGTTTGTTCATCCCGGGCGAATACCCTGAATCGGGAACTTTTAGGATGGATGAAACAGGCAGGTTGCCATACTATTATGCTGGGAGTGGAAAGTGGGGATGAAGAGCTTCTGGTCAGATATTCTAAAGGAGTTACTAAAAAACAGATGCAAAAGGCGTTTGCACTTTGCCGAGAATTTAAGATAAGAACACTGGGCCATTTTATCATCGGGTTGCCGGGAGAAACCGAGGAATCTGTAAAAAAGACTTTAGATTTCTCAGGAGTTTTAGATTGTGATATCGCATCATTTAATATTGCTGTTCCGGCTCTGGGGACTCCGCTTCGGGAGGCAGCTATAAAGAACGGTTGGATAAATAAGAGTGTACTCCAATTTGATGCTTCAGATTCTTATTCAATTCTTGAAACGCCGCAGTTTTCCAAGGAGCAATCTAGGAAGTGGAGAAATCGGGCTGTCAGACAGTTCTATTTTCGCCCCTCTTATTTGTGGAGAATGGCTACTGCCAGCCGCTCTCTGTATCAGTGGAAAATCCTTGTTTTAAATGCCCTCGCCCTCATCAAGCAAGCATTTAAGTAAGATCTAATCTGATTATTTTCCGCTGTCGGTGATTGCCATATCACTTTCGCGGCCATACCAGTCAACTGTCCGGATTCCATATATATAACTTTTCATGTCTTCTTCAGAGGGAAAATTCAATATTTCGAATTTAAAAGTGTTGTTATTGACTTCACCGATATAGATAAAGTCCTGGTTTGAGTTTTCTTTTTTACAGTAGATTAGGTATTTTGTAGGATTTATCTTACCTGTATTTTTGCTGTTTTTTTGCCATTCCAGCAGATTGATATAATCGGTAAAGAAAAGGCCGTTGTTAATTATATGTTTCAATGTCAGATTTAAAGGTGGGTATGGTTTTTCTATTATTTTTATGATTTGGCTAGCTGTTCCAGTCCAACCGTCATTATCGATTACTGTTAGAATGATGTTGAAATTTCCGCCGTTTGAGTAAGTATGGGTTATTATTTTCCCATAATCTATGCTCCCGTCCCCGAATAACCATTTATAAATACTTATTGTGCCATCTTTATCAGAAGATTGTGAACCATTAAATGTGATTTCTACAGGGGCAATCCCATTTAAAGGTGAGTAGGAAAAGCGAGCAACAGGTTTGGAGTATATTTCGACTTCAGCTGTTGTTGAGTCGATTAAACCCTGGTTATCTGTGATCTTTAAAGTGATTAAAAATGTTTTTGAGCTAGTAAAAGTGTGTGAGATTTTTTCTCCGTAACCGCCTTTTCCGTCCCCGAAGTCCCATTCATATTTTTCTATAGTGCCGTTTGTCTTGTCAGCCGCTTTAGATTTTGAGGCATCAAAATCAACTTTTAAAGGAGCTTCACCTGTTTTGGGAGAATATTTAAATTTAGCTAGGGGATTAGCTGTGATCTCAATTTCAATTGAAGCCTGGCCTGTTAAACCCTCATCATCAGTGACCGTCAGGGTTGCTGTTCTGGTAGCTAAACTGGTGTATGTATGAATCGGTGATTTGCCGGAACCTGATGTACCGTCTCCAAAATCCCATTTATAGGAGATGATGTTTCCCTCCGGGTCATAGGATTCTGAAGCATCAAAATTTACTGTCAAGGGAGAAGTTCCAGAGGTGGGAGAAGCGGTAAATTTTGCTATAGGTGGTGTTCCTATAGTTATTTCCTGGGAGCTAGAGGAGGAGTTTTCATCATTATCCGTTACAGTCAGAGTGGCAGTGCGGACACCTCTATTGGTGTATGTGTGGCTGGTTCTTAGGCCGGTATCTTGGTTTGCGTCTCCAAAGTCCCATTCATAAGTAACAATTTTACCATCCGGGTCATAAGATTCAGAGGCATCAAAATCAACGTAAAGGGGTGGCTCGCCCTTACTGGGTATAGCTGTGAAAGAGGCCACCGGGTAGCTTGTGACCTGGTCAAGGCTAACATAAAAGATATCTCTTTCATTTCCGACACCGATATCGCTATATACGATGTGTACCTTGCCTGAATTGTCAACATCAACGCAGGGATATTCTGAATAACCACCGTGGGAAACTTTAATAGGATTTTCCCAGTTGCCATCTACTGTTCCGCAAGCATAATAGATGTAGTTCTTTTCTCCTTCACGCTGCCGCCATACGCCATGCAGCCTGCCGGTGGCATATTTTAAAATTATTAGAGTGCTGGGGCTAGTACCTGCAGTTGAGATTATCTTGGGGGAACTCCAGCTTATGCCAGTCTTTTTCATATAATAAACAGGCCCGGCATTGCCAGAATAGATAAGGTGAAGATTACCATTGCCATCTACTACCATAGAAGGCCAGTACTGATTGAATGATGGAACCAAGCGGTTGGGGCTGCTCCAGGATCCCAGGACTCGGTCGCTGAAATAGATATTCCAGTTTGAGGCGCTGTGGTTGTCATCCATCCAAGCTGCATAGACATGACCGTTTCTTACTGTGAGGGTGGGGTGGCCAGAAAAGGATGTTCTGTAATGGGATACATTCTGATAATTTGAGGGCCAGGACCCCCCTATAGTTTTTTCTGTAAAAACTATATCACAGGGCATAGGCTTAGCGTAATTGTGTACCCAGATTACATATACTTTATTCCCCTCTACCTGGATTCGGGGAAAAGAAGAATTCAATCCCGGGCTGTAGTAGACAAGTTCTCTATTCGACCAGGTATTGCCGGAATATTTCCTGTAGTAAATCTCCCTGTTATATGAGCCCGAACCTCCCCAATATGCCATATGAACGTTTCCGCTACTGTCTAGAGCAAGCTGAGCAAAACCACATGAGTCATTGTCAATTACTTTCATTGTAGACCAGCCGTTGCTAGTGTGTGTTTTATATACCAGGGAGCCTCCGCCATTATAGTGACCAAGGTCTGTCCATGCTGCAATGAGATTTCCATTTGGTAGAGCGATAATATAAGGAAGTTCCGAAAAATCATTGGTTTGGGAAAGATTGATATATCCTTGAGAGAAAAGAAGTACTGGTAGGGTTGTGCAAAAAATTATAAAAGTTAGGATGATTTTGTTTTTTTTTCTCAGCATGCCTTAATTAAATCAGTTTATTATTATATAGTCAATCATCGTTATGGGTGAAATTAGGGGTGATTTTTTTTTGGTAGTTTCTTGATTGCAAGGGGATGTCGTAAATGATAATATTATTCCTATTGTGGAAAAAATATTAAAAATTAGATTTTTTACTATAATCATATTAATTTTTGTCATTTTTTTAGCTTGTGTAATTCTACGTAAAGATTATCTTTTAAATAAAACTGCCCGTGAAGTATCCTTGAGGATGATTCAAGTGGGAGTTTTTTCCCGGACACGGGCTGTTGATTTTAAAGTTGTTTTCGAACGTGACTATTATTATATTCAGGTTTATGACAAGGATATTAAAGATTGGCAGCATTATCTCAGATGTAGATACAGGGGGGGAGTTTTAAACCGGCAAACCATTTTTGAATTTATATTTTCCAAAGGCACTTTCAGCGAGTACCATTTCAGGGATAGTAAGAGGAAGGTTCCCAGCTACGTAGTGGTTGAGTTTTACTCGCCTGAATCCGGCAAGAAAAGATCTATTATTTTTTACAGGAAAGGTGATTGGAGGATTTTGGGATAAAGGGTGGTTATGAGGAGACTGAAGCGATTTATAATAAAGGAGTGGCCGGTTTTTTCCCTGATTTTAGTTGGGATTGTTGTCCGGATTTATATATTTCGCCACATGCGTCCCGGCATTCATACTGATTCCGTAACCTTTTTTTTCCTGAATGAGTTGGATATGGTAAGGACTCCCGGATATCCTTTTTTTATTGAATTTCTCCTCAGCATTAATGATCTGATACCTGTTACAACGGATTATGTCAGACTGATATGTTTTGGACAGCTATTTTTTCTGGGAGTGCTGAATTCTCTGCTTCTGTATAGAATAGCGTATTTATTGACTCGCAAGAGAATATTTTCATTACTTATGGGGATTTTTTACAATTTTAATTATTTTATTATTGGTTTTGAATTTCAATTACTGACAGAAACTTTATCTATTACCCTGCTTTTTACAGTCATTGTTTTATATCTTCAGTTTTTCAAAGGGAAAAAATCTTTAGCTTTATTTGCCGGTATTTTAATGGTTTTGCTCATATATGCCAGGCCGTCATTCCTGTTGCTGGGGATTTTTTTGCCTATCCTGACATTTTTTGGTTTTTATCCGAAAGAAAAAAAAAGGAGTTTTTTAAAGAAACTTGCACCTCTATGGATATTATTTATAGCGGTAAATATTATTGGAGCCGGAGGCTGGGCGCTTAGAAACAAAATAAAATTTGATTATTTTGGAATTTCAAGCTTAATGCCATATCAATTAAGATATTACACAAATCCCCTTTTTAAAAAATACAAGCCTTCAGGCAACGAAAAAGTAGATAGAGTTGCTGAGATATACACAGAAGAATTTGAGAAAGGGAAATATTCTTCTGCAACTGTTTATAATTTTCATTTACGCCTTAGAAAAGAGATGGGTTTTACAGATGCAGAGATTGCCGGATTATTTGGTAAAGTCAACTTTAAGCTCATCAAGGATTACCCCTTAGATTATTTAAAACAGGTCCCGGCTTCGGTATTAAGCTATTACCGCCAGTATTCCCCTTACTGGACCGGAGGAAATGCGCAAAGATTTCTCAATAACAGAGCTATTATTCCTGGGATGTTTAGAAGTTTTTTTCTGTTTTATAAGCAATTATTTACAAACCTATATTTTTTGGCTGTACTTATGATAGCTGCCCCGCTTATTTTATTTTTTCTTGTGCATAAAAATAGGCTGGCATTCCATGGATGGTTTATAATAGTGGCGGTGATTCATTATAACTGTTTTGTCTCCACTCTTACTACTATTGCGGGAATCAATAATTTGCGCTATCGTGCTCCGGTCGAGCCCTTGATTCTACTTGTATTTTACGCAGCTATTTATTATTCAGGGGAAAGGATTTGGAGGATTTTAAAGCCAAAAGCTGTTGATGGGAAATCATAAAAAGAATTCCTTGAAAAAGTGCAGCAGGAATTTAAACCCTTGCATAGTCTTGAGTTTTGAGTAGCCTGATTTTCTAGCGTACTCATGGCTGGCAACCTCCGTAACCGTGAATTTATTTTTTAAACAGCGCAGCACCATTTCCTGCTCTACTGTAAATCCTTGGGCTGAAAGTTGAATCTGCTCAAAAACTTGCCTGCGGATAGCCCTGAAGCCGTTTTCAATATCTGATAATTCAGTCTTCCATTTTTTATTGACAATTACTGCCAGAAAATTAGTGCCGGTATTGCGTACAAATTTATTAAAAGTGCCGTGCAGTTCGTCGCTGCCGCCCAGAATGCGGGAGCCGACCACGAGATCAGCCTTCCCTTCTCTTAAAGGCTCTACCAGTTTGGGGATATCAGAAACCTCATGCGAACCGTCTGCATCCAGGAAAACAATGATGTCTTTATCTGTCTGGCTTACTCCAACCCTAAGTGCATCCCCCTTTCCTTTCTTATTGTCCAGGACGTGCTTTATACCTTTCTGATTGACTACTTTAATTGTGTCATCATTTGAATGGCCGTCCACAACCAGGATATTATCTGTATACTTTTTTACTTTATCGAGAATCTCACCAATAGTTTCTGCTTCATTGATTGTCGGGATAATAACACAGAAATCTGAAAATGTATCCATTTTTTATCCTTTATTGATTATACTTTCATTACTGTCATCATCTACAGAAGAGACCCCATAGATATAGCTGTCTGCCTCTTCCTGGCTGGATAGGTTCCTGTCTAAGAATTCGGTTTGGGGGGCATAGACCTCGCCGATCTGTACGAACATAGTGTCTTCCTTTCCTATTGACTTTCGGTATATTCTGTATTTTGTTATGGTGAATTGGCCCTGATTCTGCGGATTGCCTTCCCAGGTCATGCGGTTTATATATTCATGGTATAGAAAAGCCTTGTTAATGATTGTATTTGTAGAGATATTGACCGGAGGGTAAGGGTCTCCCATGATTGGCTGAACGAATTCAGACATGGGGCCTTCGATATTATCTTCATTGATAGAACTCAAAGCGTACAAGTATTCCTGCTCCGGATCGATATTTTCATCGCGATAGCTGAATTGTCCCGAGTCCACAATTCCCACTGCAGTAAAACCGGGGTCCCCTGTTTTTTTCCTATATATACGGTAATTTTTAAGCTTTGCCGCCGGAATAACTTTAGCATTTTCCTCCCACTCGAGGATTATAGCCTTATCACGTTGTTTAATTAATGCCTGAATATTGACCGGGGGAAAGGGAGTAGAACTGATTTTTTCATACCAAGTTTCAGCCATTACCTGGTAACCTGTATTGTTAGGGTGAAGGTTATCAGTTGAGATCAATGAGGCGTATCCCCCCTGTTCTTCCGGATAATTATAAAATGCCGTGAAATTTTCTACCAACAGAATATGAAGATCCTGAGCGAGGGTTTCGATTTTACTGTTCAGATCGAATGTTCTCTGTTGGGCGGAAGTTGTCCAGCGATTTCTAGCGCGGGGGATAATTGTCGATATCAGAGGAAAAACTCCATAGTCAAGACTTTTTTGGACGATCTGTTCTAAATTGAAGGCCGTAGTATTCATTGAATATTCAGTTGTGGTAACATCATTGGTCCCTTCCATAAGCAGAAGGTAAAGAGCAAGGTCTGCTGAAATCACACTCTCTATCCGGCTCAGGGCTTCCCAGGTGGGCTCCCCTGGAACTCCTCTATTGGAGACCAAAGGATCAGCATAGATGTTTTTTAAAAGTTCCTGTAAGCGGGGAATATACCCTTTTCCCATATATGGACCGTTCATGGAGCCGAAAGTAATACTGTCGCCGAAGCCGATAAATCTGTTCCGGGCAAGGTGCGATGACCTGATGCTGACTTCTTTTATCATTTCCGGATGTCTATTAGCTTTAAGCTCGAAAAATGAAAGATGCTTGACATAGATGAATTCTTCATCTTTCCAGGAAACAGCGATATTGTCCCCATCTGTAATTAGGACCGGAGAGCCGCTTCTTGTGGAGTCATGGGAAATATTTATGGCAGGATACCAATTATCTTCAGTCTTAAAGGAGATGAAGATATCTCTTTCTCCGTTTCCGGCCCGGGTCCAGGAAATCATGGGAATGGAATCAAGGTAAAGTGAGATAGAAGGCTCCACATCAGAATAAGTAGAGTTATTTGTGATCTTTTCGATCTCAAGCCATTCCTCCCCGTTCCATGATGTTGTATAGATCTCATAATCCTGGCCGTCATAACTGCACCAGGTTACCCAGGGAAATCCATTTTCGTGTAAAGTTACGGCAGGATGAAAATGCGGCACCTCGAGATTGGGAGTAAGTATTGACGGTGGCGCCCACATCTCGCCGTTAAAAAAAGAATAATATATTTTATCCGGTCCATCCTCTGCTGCTGCCCAGAAGAGCCAGGGACTTCCCTCTCTGTCGACAATGATCTGGGGGGAATAGATGGAGGAGCTGCCGGGAAATATACTCCATCGAAGTGATGAGGTTATGTTTTTCACTATGATCTGATTTTTCCCCTGATAGACGTTTACCCAAGCTGCCCAAGCTTGGTTATGAGGAGAAAATATTAGGCTTGGAGAGTGGTTGCTGCCTTTAATTCCTAAAGAAAGTTCTATTTTACAGCAGATTTTTTCTTCCTGAATTCTAGCCAAAAAGACATGCTCTTCTTGATCTTTTCCTTGTTCCCAGATTATCCAGGCCTGGTTATTTCTGTCTTTTTTTATTTGAGGTGCCCTGAGGTTATAAAGAGATTGGATGCTTCTGGTCTGAATCTCATTAGAATAAGGCTGTCTTGTCCTCAGTAAGTAAGTTTTTCCCTGGTTGTCACAGATGACAAAATTCAAATTTCCGCTTTTGTTGAAGTATGGATAGCCTGCTTTTCCTCTTTTGGTCAAACAATATTCATCTGCCGGGAGCGGTGTCGCGATAGATATTAAAGTGAGAAAAATAAATATTTTTTTTAGAATCATGTTTTTGTATATATCTCTCGGAATTATTCTCTAAATTCGTTGACTGAAGGTCATATACTTTACTAAACAGGTCCCATCCTGCTTCTTCATTTTGTTGACTTTGCCAGGCAATACCAAAGATCTCAGGGGAGATCATATAGATATCCGCTAACTCCTGGCTCCCTGTGGTTGTTGAGTTGATCAGGAATTCTTGTCCCAGGGATTGTCCGTTTTTATCAAAAAGCCGGGCGTATATGCCGAAGGAATCGCCGTCTTGCCCCAGGCTTTGCCAAGCGATTATAAAATTTCCTTCCGAGTCTGTATCTATTGCCGGAAAGACTTGCCAGTTATCTGAGTAACTGTTTACCTGAAATTCCGGCCCTTTTAAGGTGAGGGTTTCATCAAATGTCCGGGCGAAAATATCATATGATAGGCCGTTCTCCCGGTAACTGTGCCAGGAGATGATAATATTGCCCCATTTGTCTGTGGCGAGGGCCGGCCATTCCTGCCAGCCTTCTGAAGAGAAGTTGACTCTAAATTCCGGGCCGGCAGCTTCTCCATCTTGGTCGAACTTCCTTGCCATGATGGCGGTTTTATCTCCATCTTGTCCAAAACTTGACCAGGTAATAACAAAATATCCGTATTTATCCATGATTATCGCCGGATGTTGCTGGTTGTTCGAGATATAACTGTTAACCTGAAATTCTGTGCCTAACGGGATCCCGTTTTGGTCGAATATTCGGGCGAAGATACCAAGGCTGTCTCCATCTTGTCCCCAACTTTGCCAGGTGATGACTATCTCACCAGTGCTGCTTATAGCTATATCCGGCTCGCCCTGGAAATCTGAAATATAATCATTTACTTGGAATTCCTGCCCCAGGGCACTCCCATTGTTATCAAAAATCCGGGCAGCAATTCCACTGCTTGAATTTTCAATCCAGTAATTTTCCCACGAGATAACAAAGTTACCCTGGCTTCCTACTGCAATTGCTGGCCGGTTATGGGGGGCCCAGGAAGTGTTGACTTTAAATTTTTCTTCTTTTGGAAATCCTGTTTTATAATATCTGCGGGCATAGATTCCCGGCAGGCCGTTGTCCTGTCTATCACTCTCCCAGGCGATGATAAAATCACCTGAGTCATCAGCATCAAGAGTAAGATTTAACTGATTCCCTGCTGTAAAAATATTTACCTGCTGTTCTTCTTCTCCAGGCTGAGAAAATATTATTCCTGCATTGATTATATAAAAGAATATGAAAACTTTGATTATTTTTATAAAAGGAAGTCTCATTTTTTTGGAGTTGCCAGACCGTAACTGGCTAATATATAAACTATATCCGGAAATATGTCAATTGCCATTAGGGAAATCACAGGAGTTCCCCCATTTTTTTTAGCTTCTGAGCCTTAAGCAAGAATCAGGTCAGTTGATACGAAAACACGCGAATTTTCCCCAGCGTGGAAAATCCGCTCGGATACAGTCTTCGCTCTCTTCTCCTTAAAGGAGAAGAACCAGGCCCGCTCATCCTTGCT
>JAUVXM010000138.1 GCA_030603565.1 Candidatus Aminicenantota bacterium | reverse complement strand
TTCTCAAAAGAAAAATATTTTTAGCAGAGATGGCGTGAAGTTTCTTAAGACATTGAATTTACCTGATACAGATAAGGATTTACTTTCTGCAGTTTTAAAGACTTTTACTCATTTAGAGAAGATGAAGGAGGAAACAAACGGATTAGTGGAGAAGCTTTATCAAGAGATTCCAGAGGCAAGACTTATCCGAAGTGTTCCCGGTTACGGAGTTTTTTTATCCGTGTTGGCAGCAGTTGAGATAGCAGATATTAACAGATTTTCTAAAGTTTCCAAGTTTCTCTCTTATGCCGGTGTTATCCCTTCTACTCATAGCTCAGGAGAGAGGAGTTATCATGGCAAGATCATCAAGCAAGGCAACCGCTGGCTGCGCTGGGCTGCGGTGGAGGCTGTTTACCCTGGAATGAAAGCTGATTTTGATATTAAATCTTTTTATAATAGATTAAAAAAGAGGAAAGGTCCAAATCCTGCAAAGGTTGCTACAGCCAGACGTATGTTGACAATTATCTATCGGATGTTAAAAGAAAACCGTCTCTATATTCCCTATAAAAGATGATGATAAAAAAAACAAATCGGCTGCCTGCTCAAATTCTTAATGGGCCATAAGGGTCGCATTCTTTATAAGGTTAAGGAGCCGAGACCTAATGTTATAGTGTGTGCGGACTTAACATTTTTGTTAAGGGCACGGATAGAAGGATGGTTTAAAAAACCTTTGAATATGGAAAAGAAAAAATAAAAAAGGAGGTAAATTAAGAAAATACTTGCATCACATCATCATAGAAGAATTTGCTTTTTATGTTGATGATGATATTCCCTCAATTTCATCAAACTTTCACCTACTAAGCAACTACATTAACAATAATACCTAGGAAAAACATATCAAGTCAAGGATAGTTCTATTCAAGATAATAAATACCAATTAAAACACCTGTAGAATCCGGACTTCATCTTTACCTTTGAGGTTATAAAAATAAATATAGACCTCTCCCCATGTGCCAAATATGTGACAGATTCAGTTGAAAAACGCTGAAATTATGGTAAGTGGGTTGAAAGGATAAAACAATATAAAGCGTTAAATATCAGGTTTATATCTGGCGGGGCCGACGAGACTTGAACTCGCGACCTCCGGCGTGACAGGCCGGCGTTCTAACCAAACTGAACTACGACCCCACCTAAGGGTTAAATAATTATAATGATATTAAGCAATATATGCAACTCATTATTTACCTGAACTATTCATACCACAGCTGCACTCATTGTGCCTCTCATCTACGGCAACCTCGACTCGTGAATAATCCAGGTCACATTTTTTCTAAGGCTGCAATTCGTTCCTCGATGGGAGGATGAGTGCTGAATAGTTTAGCCATGCCAGCGCCGCGTTTATGGTCCTTAAGCGGATTGACAATATACATGTGAGCCGTAGCTTTGTTAGCTACTTCCAGGGGTTCTTTATCTGCTGATAATTTCTTCAAGGCTGAAGCTAACCCGGGAGGGTAGCGCGTTAGCATGGCTCCATTGGCATCGGCTAAAAATTCCCGTTTTCGTGATACAGCCAGCTTGATCAACTGCGCTATTAGTGGAGACAAAATTGCCAGCGCAAGAGCTACAATAATCAATATTGCTCCAGCATTACCGCTGCCTTTATCACTGCTGCGCTTTCTTCTTCCTCCCCACAGAAAACTCCGGAGTATCCAGTCACTCAGCAGCACTACTACCCCGACCATAACCACAGCCAGAGTCTGAACCCGGATATCATAATTTTTAATGTGCGACATCTCATGCGCAATAACACCCTCAAGTTCAGCCCGGTTAAGTTTTTTCAGCAAGCCTTCAGTTACCACAACAACCGCCTTTTCCGGATTGCGGCCGGAAGCAAAAGCATTGGGAGCAGAATCATCTATCACATAACAGCGGGGCTTGGGCAGGCCGGCCGCAAGAGCCAAGCCCTCAACTATATTGTAGAGATAGGGATATTCCTGCTTAGACACAGGCCTCGCCTTGCTAACAGCCAGGACGATCTTATCGCTGTAATAATAGCTTCCCCAAGTCATAAGCAGGGCAATAACAACAGCCGGGATCAGGGCATAGGAGCCGAATTCAGTTATTTGCCCGAATACCCAGGCCAGGGCGGCAATAAGGACCAAAAAGAAAAATATCAGGAAAATTGATTTTCGCTTATTACTGGCGATCTGTTCGTACATAGTTAAAACTTAACTTTGACCGGCTCTTTGGCTGCAGCTTCTTCTATCTCAAAATATTCTTTTTCCTGGAAATTGAACATATTGGCGATAATATTAGACGGAAAGACCTGCTGCTTGGTATTAAACTTCATTATCGAATCATTGTAAAACTGACGGGCATATGCGATCTTGCCTTCTGTGCCGGCCAATTCCTCTTGCATCATCAAAAAATTCTGATTAGCTTTAAGGTCGGGATAATTTTCTACCACTGCGAAAAGAGATTTGAGAGCCCCGGATAGCATATTCTCCGCGTTTCCCTGTTCCTTGACTGTTCCGGCGTTGATCGCTTTTGAACGGGCTTCCGTGACGTTCTGAAAGGTATCTTTTTCATGCTTGGCATAGCCTTTAACTGTCTCAACCAGGTTGGGTATCAGATCATAACGACGTCTGAGCTGGACATCTACCTGGGCCCAGGCATTTTCACTTCGATTCCGCAGGTTCACCAGACCGTTATATATTCCCACCACAAAGACGACAATAACTGCAAATACAATCAGTAAAATCAGTAATCCTGTCATGTTTCGTCTCCTTTTTTACTCAGGACATTTTTTTTTGAATAGTTCAGGTTAAATAATACCCAATTATGCTAACAAAAATCAACTCTAATGCAAATATATTGACAGTACAAGGTTACTTTGGTATAGTTTTTTTCCGTCACGATAAGGACGGAATAAAATTGAATAAATACCAAGGAGGCAAATTAATGTCACTAAAAGACAAGTTTCAAGCAAAAGTCGGCCCCATGCAACAACAGGTGAAAAACCTGATCAAGGAACATGGGGACAAAGTCATTTCCGAAGTCACAATCCAACAAGCTTACGGCGGAATGCGCGGAGTTAAATGCATCGTCACAGAGACTTCAGCACTTGACCCGTATGAAGGTATCCGTTTCCGCGGTTACAACATCCCTCAATTACAGGAAAAACTCCCCAAGGCGCCAGGCGGGGAAGAACCACTCCCAGAGGGTCTTTTTTATCTCTTATTTACCGGTGAACTCCCCACAGAAGACGACGTCAAAGAGATCACAGAAGAATGGAAAAAACGCAGTGAACTTCCTGATTATCTCATCGATATTATGAAAGCCGTCCCTAAAGATACTCATCCCATGACCCAGTTTGTTACTGCAATCATTTCCCTGCAAAAGGACTCTATTTTTGCCAAAAAATACAGAGAAGGAATGCCCAAAACTGAGTACTGGGATCCCATGTTCGAAGATGTCTTAAACCTTACTGCCAAGCTTCCCAAGATCGCAGCCTATATCTACCGCAAATCCTACAAAAATGATGAACATATTCCCGCAGACCCCAATCTTGACTGGGGAGGAAACCTATCCCATATGATGGGCGTGGAAAACCCCACTTTCAAAGAACTTATTCGGCTCTATCTCACAATCCATAGTGATCATGAAGGCGGAAATGCTTCAGCTCATACTACCCATCTAGTAGGTTCGACTCTTTCCGATGCCTATTATTCTCTAGCCGGCGGTATGTCCGCGTTAGCCGGACCGCTTCACGGACTTGCCAACCAGGAAGTACTGCGCTGGATCATGGATGTAAAAGAAGAGTTGGGCGGAGTTCCGACCAAAGACGAACTGGTCAAATTTCTTTGGGACACCCTGAATTCCGGAAAAGTCATCCCTGGATATGGACATGCTGTGCTCAGGAAAACCGATCCCAGGTATATGGCCCAGAGAGAATTTGGGCTCAAGCACTGCCCGGATAATGAGATCTTCCAGGTAGTCAGCGGAATTTATGAAGTCGCTCCCGACATTCTTAGAGAACACGGCAAGGCAAAGAATCCGTGGCCCAATGTTGACGCTCACTCCGGCTGCCTGCTCCTTCACTTCGGCATTACTGAATATGACTTCTACACCGTGCTCTTTGGAGTTTCACGTGCACTGGGAGTGCTTTCTTCACTTTGCTGGGACAGAGCACTCGGACTGCCTATTGAAAGGCCCAAAACAGTTACATCAGACTGGATCGAAGAACAGATTTAGTAGTTTTTATCCTATAGAAAAAGGAGTGGAATATAAAATTCTACTCCTTTTTTAATCTAGACTGACCTATTCATAAAAAAATGGCGACGTTTTTATTATTTTTTTCTTTTCAATGACATGCAAGATTTTATTAAAAATGATTATTGAAACTTTTTTCTTGTTTTTATTTTTAATTTTAATCGCCATTTTTTTTACTCTCCGAGCAAGCCGATCTCACCGCATCTACTTCGTTACAGGGCATTCGCGGTGAAGGACCACAGCTTCATACCCTGTGCCTTGCATCTGCAGTAACCTCGACTCGTGAATAATCCAGGTTAGACTATTCACGGGCTATATTAATAAAATCAACCAGCATACTAAAACCCGTTTCAAATTTCCCTGCCCCCGGGCCGACAACAGTCACATCACCAAGCTCATCTGAAGTTATGGTAATTGCATTGGTTGCCCCCATAATCCCTGCAAGCGGGTGACTCAGGTCGACCTCTTCCGGGCCAACGGATGCTCTGGTTAAACTACCTTCACGCCAGATTTTACCGATCAGTTTATAGCGCTTATTCCGGTTTTTTGCCTCTATAATATCTGCAGCAGAGATTCCAGTAATGCCCTCGCAGGGAAAATCGAACGGCCTTTCCTTGGCCCCGAAAATAACTTTAGCAAGAATTGTAACCTTTGCCAGGGCATCCCAACCTAAAACATCAGCATCCGGTACAGCCTCGGCATATCCGAGTTCCTGAGCTTTTTTCAAAGCATCATCGTAAGACAGACCTTCTTCCATGCGAGTTAAAATATAATTAGTAGTGCCGTTAAGTATACCCTTGACTTGTTTGACAGTACTCCCGGCCAGAGTTTCCCGCAGCAAGTTCAACACAGGGGTTCCGCTCATCACCGTTCCTTCAAACAGAAACTTCACCTTGTTCTCCCGGGCAAGCTCAGCAAGTTCCTGGTAATAAAGAGCCAGGGGACCTTTATTTGTAGTGACAACATTCATATTCCGCTCCAGAGCATTGCGAATATGAGATGTTGCCGGTTCACCTGTTTTAATATCCGTGTAGGTCGCTTCGAACATTACATCAGCATCAAC
>JAUVXM010000116.1 GCA_030603565.1 Candidatus Aminicenantota bacterium | reverse complement strand
TAAGCCAAATAAACGATATATTATGATATATTGCCCTCTCTAATTTCCGTGAACTCCGTATCCCGTAAGAATATCCATACAATAAAAGTTTTAACATGGCTTTAGGATCATATTGAGGGTTGCCAACTTTATCCGTGTCTAGATCTATCCCAAGCTGAAAAAAATCAAATGATTCCACTATAGCATCATAAGCTCTGACAGGATCAGTATCCTTTACATATTCCTCTACACTTTGCGGAAATAATGTTATTTGCTCCCTCTTTCCATAGCGAAAGGACATCTTCTCTCTCCTTACTTTTTCTCGCCCTCTATTTTAACATTTCTATTACTTTTATTCAGTTGATTTTTATAATAACCTCCCTGTATTATTATGACACAGCCTGATCTGCTTTGTTGCAGCGGATTCGCGGTGAATTATCACAGCTTCATCCCCTGCGCCTCGTATCTGCGGCAACCTCGACTCGTGAATAATCCAGGTTAGTTAGCATGGTCCGAGCGCATTTTCATTTTCATGCAATCAATTTCTTCTCAATTAGTCCTTCCAACTCCTTTAAAACAAATTCATAGTGGGGAAGATCTTTAATTTGCTTTGTTAATCTTATCTCCCAATTTTGCCTGTAATCCTCATTTCCTATTGCGCTTAAAAGATTTGGATAATAGATATCATAGCCAAATTTCTTATTTAATCCTTTTTTAATTATCCCCGCGTTAAGGCCCAACTTTAGAAGATACCACAAATCGTAAAGGTCGCGCGGTTCATTATCAACATCTAGTATTCTGCATATTTTATCAACAGCGACAGATTCTAATGTATAAATTCTAAGCTCGACCTTTTCATATTTAAATTCCTCATATCCAAATAAAATTCGCTTACTAAGAGTTGGAGGGATATAATTATCTTTTAAAACATCTATTTTTAGTTCTTTAACTGCCCTAATTTCCGGAATGATTTCGTAACTTATAAAGAACTGAAGTCTGTCGCTTGCAGGCTCAAAATGTTTCTTTAAGTTATAGGGATATTCCAAATTTATTTTTTCAATTATCTTTACAAATTTTATTACATAGTCTTCAAAACTTTCTTTGTCCTCAACTAAAAAATCTAAATCTTCTGAAAACCGATAATCAGAAAAATATTTTTTTTTTAAAGCTGTCCCCCCACGAAAAATGAGTTTCTCTTTAAATCCGATATCTTTTGCGAGATAGAATAATATAAGTTCAATGAAATAGTCCTTTTCTATTGTCTCAGAAGGCACACCTGCTATTTCGGCCAGTCTTTGACTTTGAAAATAATCGATCACAATAGGTTATCGCCTTATTAAATTCAAAATTTGTTCTTGACCAACATTATCAATCAAACGCCATTTATTTTTGTCAATTCTTTTTTCAGATAAATTGGGATCGAATTTATCATATCGGCCCTTTATATATTCTCTTAATTGATTTATTAATTCTGGTTGTTTAATATCAAAAATTTCTAAAATATATCCTAAGCGCTTGGCAACAACATTCTTATTGTGTTTTCTGATATAATCCTGCAACTTTTGGTATTCTATTTTTTCCTTAACTAGCCAAAGTCCTTTTGCAATCTCAGTTATGCCTCCACAATATTCCGGATGGGTCAAAGCATCTATTATTGTCTTTTCTATATCAGATATTTTTACTTTTTTATTTGGAGTAACCCACTCTTCCTTAATTCCCCAAATAGACTTTTCGTCTACGAAAACAAAAACTAATTTATCTCTCATTTCTTGAGGCACAACCTGTCTCTTTTGAGTAGCAATAAAAATCTTCAGCAAAGGCTGAGTCAACATCCCCCAGTAATGCATGGCACTGTAAAAAGCTATATAATATCTTTTAGAATTAACAATTTCTTTGCCCGCTACATACCAGTTTCCAATATATTGCTCTGCTTTCCCTAATTGTTGCGGTATAATCAAAAATTTCCCGGCTTTTAAGCGGGTAATCACCTTCCTTTTGACTAATTCACTTAAAAGGTCAGTAGTTTCATTATATCCTTTTCCAAGGATCTTCTGTGCATCACTAATTTTAAAAATTGACTTATTCTCTTCATAAAGCATGCTGATTAAATGGGCACTAATATGACCCAGTGTTTTTTTGTTCGCCATTATATCTACCTTTTATGTAAATTATAAAGCATGATATCCTGTATTGTAAACAAAAATAGTCGATTTTTTTCAAGTAGGCCAGGATCAGCTGCTTTCCAGAGGTCGAGGAATTTCTCGTAATGCTCTATGGCTCTCCAGCATTTCAATTGGATTTGCCGCTCATTCCAACGGCGGCAGATTCATCTTTCGCAACATATCATGTAAGCGTTGGTCATCCCACAGAGGCTTAAATTGAGGAAGGACTCTGATCCCAGGAAGCCAGCAATGGGGATGCCCGTAATTCAGCCATCGCATATGCAAATCCAAGGAGACATCTCATATTTGGGTAGCGCGCAGCCGCCTTTTGGAACACCGCAATGGCTTCCTCATACCTTCCCATGCCTGCGTAGATATGTCCCAGTACATACAATCCGTGCCAGCTATTGGAACTCAGTTCAAGTGCCTTTTGAGTTTCTTCTATCGCCTCATCGTATCGGCCCCAAATCCAGTACAATCCTCCCAGCCAGGCTGTGTGCAGAGGCGTTAGTGGATCCAGTTCCTGGGCCAGTTTGTGTTCCACTAAGGCTTTATCCATGCGGCAAAAAATTCCTTTTCTATACAAGAGTGGAATGCAGCTACAATTAATTCTATTCATTCTTGTATTTCCGCTTGTGATGCTATCTGTATATATTTTTTAGGCAAGGCATAAAAAATATGGCCGAATATGAAGAAAGATTAGTCCATAGACCTGAAGCCGAAAAGGTTTTAAAAGACTGTGAAAGATTTCTTGAATATGTCAAAAGAAAGTTACCATCATGATAAGCGAGCAGATCAGCCGATATTCGATGTTATTTTTGAGCTTTAAGTTAGCATGGTACAAGCGCGATTTTTACATCTAATCAGCGATATAACCCGCGCGATGGAGGATGCGGTATTTTCCGCTCTTGACCCGGACTTTGATCTTGCGGAAGCCGCCGTCTGTCCGGTAGTTTTTGGGGGAGTAATAGAGTAGGTAGTAATTCTGGGAAGCGGCAGCGGTCTGCTTGAATGAGGAAAAAGCATTCGCGGATGCGGTCGTTATCCCGCCGGTGGCTTTGGTGATCTCGTGGAAGGGCTTGAATATGGCATATAATTGATCGCTCAGTGGGAGCTTGTCGCCAAGACTGAAGGTCTCAACATCCGCTTCACCCTCAAGCTGATTGGTCAGGAACAGGAAATGGGTGGTAATGGTGCTGTCCGAGAAGATGCGCTTTATCCGATCAACATCGAATGTGGTATCTCGACTCATAAGCTCCAGACTGCCTGCCAGGCCTTTTGGGATGGGAATCTCTTCCTTCTGGTAGAAGAAGAAGACGTGTTTCTGTCCCTCGAGGTCCTTCAGGTATTCGGCAAAGCCCTGGAATTTCCACTCATCGAAATACTTGTAATCCCGGATTTTCCGGAACAGGGCTTCCTTCAATAATAGGTTGGAGGATAGAAAATCAGCCGTCCTGTCAGCAGATTTTAGGTCGCGGATCAGACTCTTGTATTCGAGATTACCGTAGATAATGTCATGCCGCAGGAGGCCGGTGAGTTCCGAGCAGATCTTTTCTTTGGTTTTTCGCTGGATGGCCGCTTGAGTCAGACGGTAGGTTTTGATCGGGGTGCTCACGATGAGCGAATCTTCCGGCTGGAGCACCTGGCGAAATAAGTGATCCATTGCCTCCTTGATCCGGGGAAGCCAGTTGATCACATCAAACGTCAGCACAAAATGCCTTTTGGTTTGGGGCGGAACAGGCGGAGGGTCGGTTTTGGCAAGCTCCTGCCGCTCAATATCCGATTTCCTGACCAGGTAGACCGCAGCGATTTCTTGGAGCACCCCGTCCTCATAAACCTCAAAATCCTTCATCTTCAGATTATCAATGAAGGTATCTCCCTTGAATACTCGCACCGCGACCTCGATGTTAATGGCCAGGGCCTGGTGCTGGATATCGCGGCCGGGTTGCTGGCAGGAAACAGCGGCTGGATGGACTGCTTCGAGCAGGATGACAACTGCTACCCCCATCAGAAGCCGCCTTCCGATCTGCTTCCATTTGTTTAGGGACATCATTTGGGATTTGGGGAATATACTATGGCTTCGTTTTGTCAAAGCTCTGCCCCGGTCGAATCGATGTCTTTGTGTCATCTTTTACCATTTTACTATATTAAAAAAAGCCGATATCAGTCAACCAAGAATTTATTTGAATTGCTTCTCCTTAACATTTTCCTACCAGGCTTTCCAAAATTAAAGGATTGAGATTTTAATCTTGACACACCCTCCTATAATATTTATACTATCGAAGTAAGGATGTAAGAATACAAGGAATCAAGGAGATTGCATGAACTACACAGATACAGCAAAAGTGACATCAAAAGGCCAAGTGACAATTCCCGCGACTATAAGGGAAATCCTCAAGCTGGAGCCTGGGGCGACTGTGATGTTCAAAGTCACCGACATGGGTGTCATCCTGTCTCCATGCGAGATAATAGAGAAACCAATTTATACGGCAAAAGAATGGAGGAGGATTGAAAAGCTAGTCGCTGAAAAAGGAAAAGTCTATAAAACTTCCGGGGCTGCAAAAAAGCATATCAACTCCTTATGAAATATGAATTTAAATCTTCTTTCGATAGGTCTGTTAAGTCACTCCCTTCCGAAACGAAACAAGAAATAAAGGAACTATGTATTGCCTTGATTGATAATCTATCTGGGGAAAAAGAGCTTTCAGTAGGCATGGGGCTCAAAAATTTGAGGAAGAATATCTGGGAGATTCGGAAAGGATCAAAACTGAGGATTCTATTTCGATGGAGATCCGATCATGTCGAATTTGTATTGGCCGGGACTCATGATGAGATTAAGAGATATCTTCAAAGATAATTTCAAAAGTGACTGTTTTATCCGGATGAAGCGGAATCTCAGTGTTATGGATATATTCTATGCCGTCAATAACTTCAACACTGGCATTTGATTCTGGTTTTTGACTTTTGTTGCCAGCTGACCAAAATACAACTTTGTTCCCTATAAGGTTTTCCTTTTCATTAAGCTTCCTCAACAACCGTCCAGTTCATAGCGTCGGCTAGGGCATAGACCGGATCCTTCAGATCACCATAGAACGTCACCCTATGCCAGCCCCAACGGTCCCACATGGTAAAGAGCTTTTCTATATCTCCCACAGGCTCGGCACAGAGTTTGGTGCGGCAGGCTCTGTCGTCAGGGTCATTGTCCACAGCTTTGGCCTGATGCATCAGGATCTCCTCACGCTTCGGCAAAATCTCCAGGGTTGTAGTCATATAATCCGGGGGCAGGAAAGAGCGAACAGAGGCACCCTGCCTGTCCTCTGAATGGGTCATAATGGCAAATGGGTTAGCCGGCCCCTTTGGCCCGAAGACTTTATTTGAGGCTAGGCAGTGGGCATATATTATCTGACGTTTGGCCGTATCAATGACCGGATCGGAGATGAATCCCGGCCGGCCTTGGGTCAAAGAGGTCACTGCCCTCATGACGGCCGTAGAGCGCACGTCACACTCACAGCCGCCCACAAGCCCCTCGTTATTCAGCTCATGAAATCCCAGGCAGGGATAAGCATGGATGTGACCCCCGTAAAAGCCCCCCAAGCAATTAATGGTGATGGCATTGGCGGAATGTCTTTTTAAAACCTCTTTCATGCCAAGATACATGGCCGCCGAATTCTCAAGGGTTTTCCGGGAAACATCAATAACCTCTATGGCGGCATTCTGCCAGCAGTCGGCTACGGAGCGGGCTTCATCCCGGTCCGCTGTTTCCCAGGCCTCGTTGATCTCCGAGAAAGAAACACGCTCCATTGGGATGCCAAAAATGGGCTCGGAGGGACCGGCTTCCTGATCCCGAACAGCCAGAATACGCGAATCAGCCATACGTTCCAGACATTCCGTGCTCGATAGAAGCTGGAGAGTATCCGGTTTGCAGGAGAGATTTCCCGGTGAACGCGTACTTTTAATTCGGTTTTTTGTCACCGCAGCTATAAAATTGGAGACCGCGCCTCCCTTTTCTACGGTCTTGAAGCACTTGACCGCGGCGATCTGGTCCTGCAATCGGGAGGACGATACGAAAGCTAAATTTGGGGTATTGTTCCGCAGAAATCCGGCCGTATACACGAGGAAACCCCCACTTCCCGCGTATTTATAATCAGCATAGAGAACCGGTTTGCCCGTGGCCACCACGGATTGAATCACTTTATTCCAGCAGTTGAGTTGGTAGACCACGTAACCGTCCACATTACCAGCTTTATCAGCAGCAAGGATTTTATCTGTTTCCTCCGGCCCATTGGCCATAGCGGATTCAAAGACAAAACCCGGGCACTGCCTGGTCATTTCGGCCTTGATCCTTTCCATGACAGGCCGGAAATCGAATCCCACATTGGGCCAGTCAGGACGAGTCTGCACAGGTTCATGAAGGGAATAGAGGATCTTGATTTTTAATTTATCCTCAACCTTGGAGAATTTGCAGGACGTTAGGGAACTCAACGACCCCGCTGCAAGACCGGCGGCGCAGGTCACACACCGGGACATAAATTTACGCCTGTTTATGGAATTTTTCTGCCGGCCCATTTGATATGTCTTTTTTCTCATGGCATTACTCCTTTAATGCAAATTTTTTAAAGTCCCGATTTTGGAGGGCTGTTTATTAATTGTCAAGAGTCTGAATCCAAAAAAAATCAATACAAATTTCCGGAGCTTGTATTTTATCTGAAGCACCTAAATATTCAAGAGTTAGGATGTGTTTTCCAGTTTCCAATTCAACCGGTTCAAAAGAAAAATTGCGGAGGAGTGTCCGGTATGGTCGATGAAGATTGATGATGCGATCGTCTTTCGCTAAAGGTTTGCCAGCCAAAATTACCCGGATTTTACCCGATTTGGGGGTTAAGGCTGCTGTTATGTAAATCCGTTTTTTCCCTTTTTGTACAATCGGGATTGTGAAATTTTTACTTTCCCCTTTTTTTTGAGGATTCCAAACAAGCAGCTGACTATCGGCCCAGACACGGCCTTTTCTTATAATAGTCGATTCCTTACTAAGAATGATGTCTTCTGCCGGATAAAAAACAGAATTCCGGGCACCCAACCTTGCAGCCGGGCGCCAACCGTCGGGAAGGCTTAAATGTCTTAAATCTTCTTCCATAATCGCTTGATGATCGTCAGTAAGACCTGGTTTGGCATAATGATAAGCAATCCGGGCATACGAGACACCGGGTGTTCGCTCGTGGCTGAACAGCTCCATAAAAAATCTTATATTTTCATGAAATGGGATTGGATCAAGAATGTGCCAGCGATAATTGGTGACAAAACCCCGGTTACCCGGCCCGTCATTTCGGGGTTGACCACAATAGGGAAAGCAGAAAATATCTGGAGATGACCAGGAATAGTTATAATAATCCTCTGAACCAGTGCCAAAAATGGAAGGAACAAAATCGTCATCAACAAATACTTTTTCATCCCCCTCTCCCCACCAGTTACCCCCCGGTGTCGGGATTGGAGACGGGTTCAATAAATATGATGTTGTGCCCACATATACACCTTCTCCCTTGGCCAAAAGGAAGGGCAAATCTTGAACGTCCCGGTTGGAAGCAACAATATTATGATTTACCCGCCACCTGGCTCTAAAGTGCATACTGTTATCATCCCAGGTAAAATCTATCGGTAAAACCTCTCCCCTAATATTTACTGTTTCCTCACCCTGATTTTCGAACATAATTTGGATAGAATCTTGAAAAGGCATCACATAACGACAGGTCATTTTCCCGTCGGGTGTTACGCTAAACGGCAGCGATTTGTAGGGATTAACACCCGGCGCAGCCCCGAAAAAATCACCTAGAGGCGATTGAACTTGTCCCCATGGATAGCCGTCACATTTAATATGGAGAACCGTTTGTCTTAATGCTTTATCCAAATTATCTGCCCTAAGGCGCAAGGAAAATCGCTCAATGGCTGCGGGACCTTCCATCAAGAAAGCTTGTAGTTTTTCTCCAACCGGAACAGTTACCTCGAAATTTTGGGATTGTTTTTTTGATTTAATTGGGAGATTCAGATCCGGATCAGAGAGGGCCAGAGTTACTCTATCGATTACATCTTTATAAGTTAAAATATCATTTGGTTGGAATGAAGTAATCGAAGTATTTGCTGGATACATACGAAACTGGATTTGGTAAAAGTGAATTTCTTTTACATTACCTATCCATTCTATCCGGATTCGCTTTGCAAATGGAAGCGGGGCATAAGAGGCATCCCGTTGATAAATTGTTTTCCCAAATCGCTCCCTGTTGATTTCTTTTATTTCCGGGAAACTTTTATAAGGCCGTCTGAAAAAAGGATCGGCTTCGCCTTCGTATAAAGGATTATTCATATCATCAAGATAAACTCGAAGTTTTCCGGAAATAGAAGCTGTCCAAAGTCGCACAATTGCACCTGATCCTTTAACGTCTGCCATAAGATATTCTCCAATACCGGATTCACCAGGTTCTTTTAGAACTTCTTCGAAATTCGGAATTGGCTCGCCCCCGAAACCATCAGCATTGGCAAACCAATCCGGACCGCCGGGGAGGGTGCTGCGATGGTCAAATGATGAGAATTGCACCATACGAAATTCGGGATCAGGAAATTTTGCTAAGGCGGTCATATCAATCATCTCTTCAAATAGAGATCCGGTTGTGATGACCGGACGATTC
>JAUVXM010000137.1 GCA_030603565.1 Candidatus Aminicenantota bacterium | reverse complement strand
GGGCCGACTCCCAGTTTGACTCCGCCAAAATAGCGGATGGAAATAAGCAGTACATTATAGAGATCAAGGTGATGGATGGCGTTTAAAATCCTTACTCCTGCAGTCCCGGTAGGCTCACCATCGTCAGAGTATTTTTCAGCTTTTGCATAGACCCGGTAAGCATAGCAGTGATGGCTGGCATCATGATACTTTTTTCTTACCGATTCCAGGATCTCCTCTGCCTGCTTTTCCTGAATCAGCGGATAGACCTGGCCGATAAAAATCGAACCTTTTTGCTTGAATTTTGATTCAGAAAATTCTTTAACAGTGAAAATCTTAGCCGGCTCTATCATTTTTTCATCCATTATAAGTATTCCTTAAGCACCTGACCAGTATAGGATTCTTTTTCCTCTATTATCGTCTCAGGAGTCCCGGCAGCAATTAACCTTCCTCCTCTATCACCGCCTTCCGGCCCAAGGTCTATTATCCAATCCGCATTTTTTATGATATCCGGGTGATGTTCGATAATGACCAGAGTGTGGCCTTCATCGGCTAATCTATGGAATATGGAGATCAAGCGGTCAACATCTTCAAAATGCAGTCCGATAGTAGGCTCATCCAAAAGATATAGGTTGTGGCTCTTTTTATGCCGCAAAAGCTCAGGAGCCAGTTTTAGTCTCTGCGCTTCTCCCCGGGATAAAGTATTAGCCGGCTGTCCCAGGCGTAAATACCCCAGGCCTACCTGCTCCAAAGCGAACAGGGTCCGGTATATCTTTTTGCTGCCGGAAAAAAACTCTAGCGCTTTTGCTACCGTCATTTCCAGGACATCAACGATCGTATGTCCGTCAAGAGTACACGCGAGCGTCTCATCATTATAGCGTTTTCCTTTGCATTCTTCACAGGGGATCCAGACGTCCGAGAGAAAATCCATACTGACTTTATTCGCACCCATTCCCTGACAGGCTTCGCATCTTCCCCCTTTGACATTAAAAGAGAACCGGCTTTTTTTGTAATTTCGGGCGCGGGCAATCTCAGTTTTGGCAAACATTTCCCTCACTTTATCAAAGATCCCGGTATAAGTAGCAGGATTACTGGCCGGATTTGATCCTACGGGTTTCTGGTCGATCCTGATAATCTGTTTAAAGCGATCAAGCCCCCAAATATTTCTGCATCCGGCCTGATATCCTGAATCGGCAGATGCTGCGATAACATCATAGACCAGGGTGGATTTACCGCACCCTGAAACTCCGGTAACAGCAATTATTCCCTGGGAAGGAATTTTAAGGTCCAGTCCCTTTAGATTATGTATCCTGGCTTTCTCTATATTAATGCCTGGTTGAAGCTTCCTGCGCCGGGCCGGAACCGGAATAGTATGAGGATTATTTAAATATTTTGCCGTTTTTGATCCGACCTCCCTTTTTATCTTATCAAGTGTTCCCTGGCTGACAATTTTTCCCCCTGATTCTCCTGCGCCGGGGCCGAGGTCGATTATTCTGTCCGCTTGCTTTATTACATCAGCGTCATGTTCAACCACTATCAGAGTATTGCCATAGTTTCGCAGCCTCTGCAGAATTTTTACCAGCCGGCTGATATCGCGCGAGTGCAGCCCGATAGTCGGCTCATCCAGGACATAGGTGACCCCATATAGTTTAGAGCCGAGCTGGGCTGCCAGGCGGACCCGCCGGGTTTCCCCTCCCGAGAGAGTGGGAGCTTTTCTATCGAGGGTAAGGTAATCCAGCCCTACATCCCGGAGAAAACAAAGCCGCTGACTTATTTCTTTGCAGATATCCCGGACAAGAAACAGAGTTTGTTCGGAAAAAAAAGCAAGACTCTCATTTACAGTTTTAGCACTAAGCGCTGCGATGGATAATCCGGCAAACCTGACATTACGGAGCTGAGGATTAAGCCTCTCCCCTTCACAATCAGGGCAAATCTTTAGCTTCATCAGCGGCTCCATAGCCTGTCCTTTTTTGCCGGCGTGTTTTCTCATGTATTCCTGATTCACATAATTTAGCAGTCCTTTCCAGGAGGTTGTAAATTTATGAGTACCGGTGCGGTTTTTGCGTTTAAATTTCCATTCTACTTCAAAGGTACGGTCCTTAATCCCATAAAGAGCTGCCCTCCGTGCTTTTTTATTAAGTTTTTTCCAGGGAACGGAAAAATCTATATTCAGACTTATACCCACTTCTTTTAATATATGCACATATTGCCCATAGGGATCACCATAGAACCTCCCGGTTTTACTTCCAGACATTGCCCCGTCTAAAAGGGATCTATCCGGATGAGTGATCAGTTTCTCCGGGTCGCATACTGTCAAAGTTCCCAGCCCTTTACATGTAGGACAGGCCCCGGATTGATGGTTAAAGGAAAACATCCGGGCTGAAAGCTCAGGTTCTCCGGTGAATCCACATTTAGAGCACTTTCCGGATTTGAGGGGATGCTTACAATCCGGGCAGAATTGTTTCCCAAAGCGGGAGAAAAGCAGGCGGAAATAGTCATATATACCTGTCATTGTACCTACGGTAGAACGGGGATTGGAGGAGGGTGTGTTTTGGCTGACAGCTATAGCTGGGGTTAAATTTTTGCATTCCTCAAACTCAGGCTTCTGAGTTTTTTGGATAAAAGTTCGGGCATAGGAAGAAAGGCTTGCTGTGAAGCGGTCCCTGCTTTCGGCAAAAACAGTGTCAAAGGCCAGAGATGATTTGCCCGATCCTGATACTCCGGTAATGACTGTCATACAGTTAGCAGGAAACTGAACATCTATATGCTGAAGATTATGGGTTGATACCCCGGCAAAACTAATAGGTTTAGCTTCTGGTTCAGGCCGGGATTTTGGGCTTAAAGATGTTCTAGGATACGCCTTGCTCAAATATGCCTTGAGAGCCTTACCCGTATAGGATCCTTTCGTATCAGCTACTTCTTCAGGAGTACCGGCCGCTACCAGGCGCCCTCCTTGAGCGCCGCTTCCAGGACCCAGGTCGATGACAAAATCTGCTGTTTTTATAATGTCAAGATCATGCTCGATGACTATTGCTGTATTTCCTTTATCTACCAGACTATTTAAGGCTTTAATAAGGATTTTAATATCTGCAGCATGAAGGCCGGTTGTGGGTTCATTAAGGATATAAAGCGTTTTGCCGGTTGCCGGCCGCTTCAGTTCAGAGGCCAGTTTTACCCGCTGGGCTTCGCCTCCTGATAAAGTAGTAGCGGGCTGCCCCAGAGCAATATAGCCCAATCCCAAGTCATCTAATGCCTTCAGGATGCGGCTTATCCGGGGCTTATCAGCAAAAAAGCCGCAGGCCTCAGCAATAGGCATCTCTAAGACATCAAAAATATTCTTTCCCTTATATTTTATTTCCAGGGTCTGGCGGTTGAAGCGTTTCCCGTGGCACTGCTCACAAATCACTTCAGCTGTACCAAGAAAATGCATGCCTATCTGCCTGACGCCGCCCCCCTGGCAGGCTTCACAACGCCCGCCTTTAACATTAAAAGAAAACCGTCCTTTAGACCATTTTCTCCGGCGGCTTTCCGGAAGAGAGGCAAAGAGGCTGCGGATAAGATCAAACATTTTTGTATAGGTTGCAGGATTGCTCCGCGGCGTCCGCCCGATCGGTTTCTGGTCGATCTCTATTACCTTGTCGATAAATTCCCTGCCCTGGATCTTGTGATACCGTCCCGCCGGTTTATTTCCTCTCTGTAAGTGTTTTTTTAAGGCCCTGGCCAGGATATTATGAACCAGAGTTGATTTTCCCGCCCCTGTGACTCCGGTTACTACATTCAGAACCCCCAGTTTAAAGTCGATATTAATATTTTTGAGATTATGCTGGGACGCGCCTATAATCCTGAGAATTTTGCCATTTCCGGAACGCCTGGAAGTAGGAATATTGATCTTCTCTTTTCCTGTTAAAAACGCCCTGGTCCTGCTTTGCTGCAAGCGGGAAGCCGGCCTTTTCGAATCAATCAATTTAGGGGCGGGGCCACTGAATAAAATTTCTCCGCCGGCTTTTCCGGCAGCAGGGCCGATATCAATAATCCAGTCGGCATTCCTGATAGTCTCTTCATCATGTTCGACCACTACCACTGTGTTTCCATTATTGCGCAGCATTTTGAGCATCTCAAGTAAGCGCCGGTTGTCTCTTATATGAATACCTGCCGACGGTTCGTCAAGCACATAAAGAACCCCGCGTAATCCGGTGACTGCCTGGTTAACAAGCCTGATATGCTGGCATTCTCCCTGGGATAGGGTGGTGGATTCCCTCGCAATGGTCAAGTATCCCAAGCCAAGTTTTGTAAGAAGTTCTGTTTTTCTGATAATACCTGCAGCAATAGGCTTTCCGACCGGAGCCTCTGTTTTTGAAAATCGCATCTCTTTAAAATATGCCAGCAACTCAACGAGGGAAAATCCGGATAGCTCAACAATCGTTTTCCCCTTAAATTTTACAGCCAGGGCTTCTTTTCGCAGCCGGCTGCCGCCGCATTCCCGGCAGGGGACAGTCCTGGCGAAGCGAAGAATGTTTATGTTGCGTTTGCGTTTTAAAATTTCCTGCATAATCGGAATTATGCCTTTGTAATAGCCTTCTTCCCGGGGCTTGGCAGTTATCCCGCTCCAGCGTAACCGGGATTTTAAGGGATGTTTTCCAAAAGGGATTTTAATTTTCTTGCTGCCATAAAGAATAATCTGTTTGTCCTGCTCTGAAAGGTCTTTCCAGGGGATATCCACACTGAAATCATGGGCCCGGCATACCAGGTCGAGAACCTCCATAGTTACCTGGGAATAAATTATGTAACCGCTCTTGGTAGTAATCCCAAGAGCTCCCTCACGTAAAGTTTTTCCCGGATCCTCTATAATAAGGCCAAGGTCCAACTCATCTTCAACTCCTAAACCTTTGCAAGCAGGGCAGGCTCCATACACAGAGTTAAAGGAAAAAAGGCGTCTTTCAAGTTTTATATCCCCGGCGCTAGGGCCTCTATGGCCGAGGCGGGCAAACAACAAACGCAGCAGATCAAAGATCTCGGTCATGGTGCCTACGGTTGAGCGGGGATTGCGTACAACAGTTTTTTGGTCAACAGAAAGGGAGGGGGAAAGCCCTGAAATAAACTCTACCGCAGGCCTCCCCAGCTTGCCTATGAACTGGCGGGCATAAGCGGAAAATGATTCCAGGTATAAACGCTGCCCCTCTTTGAAAAGAGTATCAAAGGCAAGAGAGGATTTACCTGAACCGGAGACTCCGGTAACGACTGTTAAGGAGTCATGGGGAATCTCCAAATCAATAGACTTCAGGTTGTGTTCATGTGCATCCCGGATGATAATTTTTTGATTGCCAAACTGTTTTGAGCTCACTTGATATAACCTAGCCTGACCTATTCATAAAAAAATGGCGATGTTTCTATTATTAATTTATTTTCAGTAATATGCAAAATTCTTTCAAGAATAGTTATTTTAAATCTTTTCTCGTTTTCATTTTTAATTTTAATCGCCATTTTTTTACCAAA
>JAUVXM010000112.1 GCA_030603565.1 Candidatus Aminicenantota bacterium | reverse complement strand
ATACTGCCAGGAGTGGATGACGGGGCTCAAACCTTAGACGAATCCCTTGAAATGGCGAAATTAGCTGTTGAGGACGGGATTGAGAAGATGGTAGCAACGCCGCATCTTTTCCGGGGAAATAGCCTGCATAAAAGTCTTGGCACTATAAATTCCGTCAGAAACAAACTGGCTGAGGCTTTGGAAGAAAATAAGATTAGTTTACAAATATTTACAGGAGCCGAGGTCCATATTAGTCACAATTTATTAGATGAGATCAAACAACATCGGGAAAATCTGGTTATCAATAACAGCTCATACCTTATTGTTGAATTTCCTCCTGATCATATATTTTCTGGTGTAAAACAGCTTTTTTTTGATTTGATGAGCGAGGGCTTGATCCCGATCATTGCCCATCCGGAGAGAAATTCTGTATTCAGGCGGAGTCCTGAATTATTGTTTGATCTGGTACAGATGGGGGGGCTTTGTCAGGTAAATTCCGGAAGCTTTGCCGGGCTTTATGGTACCAGGTCTCAGGAAGCTGCAATTCAATTCCTTAAGTTAAACTTTGTCCATTTTCTGGGGTCTGATTGTCATAATACCAAAGCGAGCAAGCCGAAAATATCTGCATCTGTTAAGGCTGTAGCCTCTATTATTGGAGAGGAGAGGGCTAAGGCTTTGGTCCAGGATAACCCTGAAGCAGTTCTTGATGATAAGGAGATTCCTGAGCTGCCAGAACCGAAAAACCTCAGAGAGAAAAAAAAGTCATTTAAGATAAAACTTCCATCTTTTTTTAAACGATGAGAATAGAAGAAAATTACTTCATTTTGACTTAATCATAAATGGAAAATGTTCCATTTAAAAAAATCAACTGCCACCTGTCAATTGTTTCTTTTAGGGTTGCTCTGGATAACAATCCCACTTTTTTCCCAGATGGAATATTCTATTGAAGATGCCCTCAAGATTTGCGCTTATATTGAAAGATTACAAGAGGCACAACTGATAGAATATTCGGGCCCTCAAAGAGAAATCGAAGTTACAGAAAGTGAGCTCAACTCGTACATTGCTTATTTGATAGATGTGGACAGGGAAGACGTGATGAAGGAACTGCGGCTTAAAATATTTGCGGACAATAAGATCGAGGGGAAAATATTTATAGACCTGCGGGGACAAAAGCTTCCTGAAATCCTGCGACCCGAGATGAATTTTTATTTTGGCGCAAAGCTGGATATTAAGGAAAATAAAATAAGGGTAAATATTGACAAGCTTTTTCTTGAAGATCAGGAAATAAATAAAATGATCCTTGATATGGTGATATATGTAGCTTCAAAAATAGATGACACAGAATCAGGCAGCATCAGCGACTGGTATGTCTTGCCATTCGGAATAAAAGATATCAGAACAAAGACAGGGAAGGCGGTGTTTTTTTACTGAAGAAGTAAAAGCTGCAAATGGTGAATTGTAAACTGTGAAACTGCAAAGACTAAATAAATATCATTTTGGTTTTCAAAATTTACCATTAAAAATTTACAATTTACTATTAACCATTTATTATTTAATTAGAAATTAAGATGATTAGAGTTATTAGTGGCCTTTATAAGGGAAAAAAGCTGAAACGTGTGCCAAGTAAGAATGTTCGGCCAATGCCGGATAAGCTGAAGGGCTCCCTTTTCAGTATAATCCATTCTGATATTCCTGATAAAGATTTCCTTGATGGCTTTGCAGGAACCGGTTCTGTTGGGATAGAGGCTTTAAGCCGGGGAGCGCGGCTTGTTGTTTTTATTGATGAATTCTATCCTGCTGTTAAAATAGTCAGGCATAACCTGGATAAATGTCAGGCTGAGGATAGAGCTATTGTTATACATAAGGAATTCAACAGGGCAGTAATAAATCTAGCTAGGGATGAGCTGAAATTTGATTTAATATTTCTGGACCCGCCATATCGGCTACTGGATGAAAGAAATCCCCTAAAAGTAGTTTATAAACGCAGCCTTCTTAAGGAGAACGGGTTAATAATATTACGCCGTCATTTTAAAACTAAATTTAAAGCAAAATATTTTAAACTAAAGCGGAGGGTAAGGATGGGGGATGATGTTATGGAGTTTTATATATTGTGAGTTGGACAGATGAATTTTTTTAAGAGAAAAGAAAAATCAGGTTCACGCTCTTCATTTCTTGTAAGCCAGGATGATCTTTTTTCGGATTTAGACAAAAAAAAAGGTTCTACTCTTTTTCTTGGGAAATACACCCTGCGTGAAGCTGCCATTGTCTTAAAAAAGAAAAGTTTTACTCGGGAGGCTCAGAAGCGCAAGCTATGGCCGATTAATTCTGAGCTTGACTCTTCTGAATTTCCGCCATTGCAGAGGCTTAAGATGTTTTATAAAGACAACAGGCCGGAAAATTTAGTTGTTGATTTAAAAATAAAGGAAGGCAGTTTTAAACCGGGAACAGAACTGCCCTTGAAATTCTCATTTTCAAGATTTAATTTTTTAGTATTGGAATGGTTGACTTTACAAAACCCTCATTTGCCTTTTTCCGGCGATAAAACTCCCCTTCCCGGTCAGAATTATCGTGGTCTTAATTTGGGGAAAAAGATAATCGATTTATTTGTTTATTTAGCCCAGCTAAATAGAAATGACGGGATCCTGGCGTTTCCAGCTTATTTTCATAATGCCCTCCTATTTTCCAGAAATTATCATTTCATCAATCCGGAAAAGAAAGCAGAGGTTCAGGCGATTCGGAAATCATTTCCACATATTTCCTTCAAACAATTAGCTTGGATCGTTCATTTGAATTGTTTGAGGGATAGAGAAAACAATATCTATAAGTGGAAAGCCGAGGAGCAGCTCTATCCCTTAAACAAGGAAATGAAAAAGTATTTTATTTCCAAAGAATATACAGAAATTGTAAATGAGAGGGAAAAAAAATTGCGGTATTCCATAGATTGGTCGTGTTATTGGGAGAAAATTAATAAAATAAAATGGTAACATTTGTAAAGAATCATCCTTTTATCCCAGCCTGGGTTTTTGCAGGGGTGATGTTTGTAGGATGTTCGGTACCGGTTGATAAGATTTCGATGATTTCAGAATCCCATCCGATTCTTTCTGTCATTTTGTCTGATTCCTTTCTGCATTTCTGTATGTTTGGCCTGCTTGTGTGGCTAATATGCTATGGGAGTTATAAATCGAGCGGGTCTAGGATTCCTTATATGAAATATTTTTTTTTGGCGATAAGCTATGGCCTGGGGATAGAAATATGGCAGGCTGTACTGCCGTACAGGTCATTCAGTATATTTGATTTGTTTTTTGATCTTCTGGGCATAAGTGTTGCGATTATAGTCAGCAAAAGCAGATAAACCAGGGAAAGCAAAACCTTAAAGAATTGTTTTACGCTGAGGACGCGGATGGACGCGGATAAAACCAAGATGCTTTTTCTTTTTGGCTGGCAGCCAAAAAGAAAAAGCATTTTCCAATTTGCGCAGGAGCACAAAATGAAAACCTTTAGTTCAACTTACTTTGCGAAGCTAACCCGGATTATCCCCAAGCAGATCCCACCGCATCTGCTTTGTTGCAGCGGATTCGCGGTGAAATACCACAGCTTCATCCCCTGCGACGTTAATAATTCAGATCCGTCTGAACTATATGCGAAGAGCTGGCATGGATACTGGTAAATCCCTGTCTTTCGAAGGGACTTACCCGTGTCCATGCCATACAGCTTTTGTAAGTTTGAAGAAATATTGGAAGGGAACTGCAGGAAGATGTTTTAGTTTTAGAGGAATTCTGTTATAATAATTCCTGAATTAGGAGATTTTAAAATGAAAAAAGATATCCATCCGGATTACAGTGAGTGCCAGGTAATTTGTGCATGTGGAAACAGTTTTAAAACAAGGTCAACTAAAAAGGAAATCAGAGTTGAGATATGTTCACAGTGCCATCCCTTTTATACGGGAAAACAGAAGTTCATTGACAGTGCAGGAAGAGTGGAAAAGTTCAGGAAGAAATATGGTGAGATCAAAAGATAGATATAATGCTTCAAGAGTTGGGTAGTGTAAAGGAGAAGTATGATAAGCTGACTGTATTGTTGTCCGATCCTGATATAGTTTCCGATCCGAATAAAGTTAAAAACCTTTCCAAAGAAAGGGCTGAACTTGAGCCTATTGTAAAAGCCTATATAAGTTTTCTAAAAACAAATAAAAACATAGAAGGATCCAGGGAAATCATTGATGATCCGGATGCAGAAGAGGAACTCAAAGAACTTGCTGAAGAAGAATTACAGGAGCTTGAAAAGAAACAGGAAAAGATCAAAAAAGAATTGAAAGTCCTACTTCTTCCTAAGGACCCCAATGATGAAAAGAACGTTTTTCTGGAAATAAGAGCGGGGGCAGGGGGGGATGAGGCATCACTTTTTGCCCAGGATTTATTCCGGATGTATTCACGCTTGGCCGAGAAAAAAGGCTGGAAAAAAGAGATTATGAGTACCAGTTCTTCTCCGATTAAAGGATTTAAGGAGATCATTGTAAGTATAAGGGGCAATAGGGTTTATTCCAAGCTTAAGTATGAAAGCGGTGTTCACCGCGTTCAAAGAGTGCCACAAACAGAAACCAGCGGCCGTATACATACATCTACAGTCACGGTAGCGGTCCTGCCGGAAGCTGAGGATGTGGATATTAAGCTCGATCCTAAGGACTTGAGGATAGAAGCATTTAGTTCTTCCGGACCCGGGGGGCAAAGTGTAAATCGTAACTATTCAGCCATAAGAGTAACACATGAACCTTCCGGCCTGGTAGTCTCTTGCCAGGATGAAAAATCTCAGCATCGCAACAAAGATAAAGCTATACGGATACTAAGGACAAGGCTGCTTGATATTGCGCAGAAAGAACGGCAGAAAGAGATCTCACAAAACCGGAAAACTCAGGTTGGGACAGGAGAAAGGAGCGAGAAGATCAGGACATATAATTTTTCTCAGTCAAGGGTTACCGATCATCGCCTAAACTTGACACTACATAAATTGGAAAATATCTTGGATGGAGACCTGGATGAGATTATAGATACGCTGACTATGCATTTCCAGAGCCAAATGATGGGCGAGGCGAGAGAAAATCGGGTTTGAGGATTATGGAGTGCAGTGAAAAGTGCTCAGGAAATATTAGAGAAGGGGAAAGTTCTTTTAAAAGACCTGCCGAATTCTTCTCTTGAAGCAAAGTTGCTGTTTTTTGCTTCAGCTTCTTTATCTGAAGAAAAATTTCACTCAGAACCGGGGGTACATCTGTCTTCTGCTCAGGAAAAGAAGTACCTGTGTATGGTTAAAAAACGCCTTACTGGGGTGCCGTCGGCATATTTGATTGGAAGCAAAGAATTCTGGTCACTTTCTTATAAGGTGCGGCCCGGAGTTCTGATTCCGAGGCCGGAAACTGAGTTGCTTGTTGAAAAAACAATTGAACTTTTAACAGGTGGAGAGGAAATAATTGTAGATATGGGAACAGGCTGTGGGAATATAGCTATTTCCTTGGCAAAGGAGTTAGGCAGAGCTGAGATCTATGCCACGGATATTTCCAACAAAGCCTTAGATATCGCCCGGACAAATGTTTTGCTCCAGGGTATACCAGGGATTACCTTGATCTGGGGGGATTTGTATATGCCGTTGAGAAAACTGGGACTTGATAGAAGATGTGATTTTATTATTTCCAATCCGCCTTATGTGACCAGAGAAGATTGGGAAAATCTTGACCGGGGGATCAGAGAGCATGAACCGGAAGAAGCACTGGTTGCAGGAGAGACCGGCTTTGAGGTGATAGAAAAATTAATTAATGAGGGAGCCGCATTTCTAAAGACCGGCGGATATCTCATATTTGAGATCGGATTCGGACAGGAAAAATCAGTATGGGCCCTTTTTGGCAAAGAGTGGGAAAATATCTCATGTAGGAGTGACTTGGCAGGAATTCCCCGGGTTTTTACAGCACGGAAGAGATGAAGCAGCAGGCTATGCCTGCAAATAACTCAGAATTTAATCCTGCCTTTCCTGGTTTTATCCACCATTTACTATTTTCTGCTTTTACTGCCTTTTCACTGGTTGACCTGCATCATGTCTTCAAAAAAAGGCACGATCTTGGTGGTTTCGAAACGGATTTTTTCCCATTTTTCTAAAGGAAAAGAACAAAAAGCCTCCACTACTTTAGGGTCGAATTGGGTGCCGGAATGTTTCTGGATTTCTTTTTTTGCATAAGAGAAGGTTCTTTTTTCTCTGTAGGGCCGGTGCGAGGTGATAGCATCTAGAGCATCTGCAAGGGCAAATATCCTTGCCTCTGATGGTATCTTTTTATTTTTAAGCTGGTTAGGATATCCTTTACCGTCATATCTTTCATGATGAAAGAGAATAATATCCCCAACTTCTTTGACAAGTTTAATTTCTTTTATTAATCCAAAGCCGAGGGAAGGATGCTGTTTGATTTTTTGCCATTCTTTGGGTGAAAGAGCACCGGGCTTTTTAAGAATTGAATCCGGGATAGCTATTTTACCTATATCATGGAGAAGAGCACCTTTTTTTATGTTGCCAATAGTCTCCTTGTCTTTAATCCCCAGAAGGTTGGCAAGTTTCTGGCTGTATTTTGCTACTGTTTGGGAGTGGCCGAAAGTTTCTACATCCCGGAGGTCGAGGGCGGTCATTAGATTTTCTAAGGTAGAGTCATAAATTTCTTCCAGATCCAAAGCTTTTCTGATATTTTTTTGTTCTTCGTGTTTATATATATTCAATTGTTTTTTATAGGCTTTATTTTTATGAATTAGCAACTTCTTTTTTGATTCGTTTTTTAGGGCGGAATAGATACCTGCCAGATTGTCCGGGCTGGAAACATGGTCGATCATGGCCTTATCTAAAAGAGATACCGGAAGGTCGGGCTTTTTAAGATTTGTCAACAGCATTATTCCCAAATGTGGATTGAATGATTTTATATTATGGATGATACTAAGAGTATTGGCATTAAATGCGGTGAAACGAATTAGGACAAGAGTGTAATTATTTGAGTTGAGAAGTTTAATTGTAGCATCGTTATAAGATTCCGCTTCATCGACTTTAAATGATTTATTTGACAAAAAACTTAAGAGGTATTTGCTCTGATTATGGTTTTTTCCTAGAAGCAATATTCTTTTTTGGGCGGCCATATATTTTCTCCATGCAAATGATACTAAGTAATCTGTGAATAGTAAATAGAAAATGAGAAGTTCCCCCATTTTTTTTAAGCTTTTGAGCCTTAAGCAAGAATCACGTCAGTTGATACGAAAACACGCGAATTTTCCCCAGCGTGGAAAATCCGCTCGGATACAGTCTTCGCTCTCTTCTCCTTGAAGGAGAAGAACCATGCCCGCTCATCCTTGCTCACGGTTTTCTTAATCAATTGACCTGATTCTTTTTACCGCTCTTTTGTCAAAAAATGGGAGGGAACTCCAGATAGTGAGAAGAGAAAAAAAATTGGAATGGAAAATAGAAAATTGCAAATGGAGTAAATCAACTGCTTTTCCTGTTTTTCCTGCCTTCAAGCCATCACCTTTTGGGGTGAGAAAAGTGGGTAAAATATAGTCGTGTGATTCGTCTTAAAGGGGTATTGAATAATTTTTGAGTTTTTGTCATTATATGACTCAGAAAATGAAAATAAATAAAAAAAATATCGCTCTGATTAATTTAAAGGATTCAGGAGATTAAAATGGATAATAACAATAATTTTCAGAAAGGTTCAGCCTCGATCATTGAAGAGATAGAACAGCAACTTGAAGAGATTCTAAAAAAGAAAAAAGATGATATTGAACAGGACCTTGAAGATAGGATAAATAAAGAAAAAGAAGAAGCAGAGATAAGAAAAGATCAGCTCAATAAGGAAATAGCAGCGGAAAAAGAAGCTTTAATTTCACATCAGGGTATTCTATCGGAAATCGAAGATGAAAAAGAAAGGATTAAAGAAAAGATCAAAGAGCATTTGGAAAAAGCTGTAAGTTTTCAGAGTGAAATAGAGGAAAAGACAGGCCAGACTCTTGAGGAATTAAATAGAGTAGGGGAATTAAACCAAGAAATTGATGAAATCAATAAAAAAGCCGATGAAAGAATAGGCGAACTTAAAAAAGACCTTGAGGAAAAATATGGAATTGTCCCTCAATTACCTGAGCTGACCGGAGATGATGATGCTAGTTTAGAGATTAATTATGAGCTGGAAAAGCTTCAGAAGATAAAAGATCTGCTTGCAGAGAGCGTAGGGGATAAAAAAGAGGAAAAAGCAGAACAAGAAAAAAAGGAAGAAGATAAATTAGAACCTGAGATTATTCAATTTGAGTCAGATCAAGTGGATGAAAAGCCGGAAAAGATAGAAGAAACAGAAAAACCAGAGGAACAAGATGTTGCTGGGAATCAGGAAATTTCTTCAGGCGAGGAGTCAGAACTTCATAAGGCGCTGAGTAAATACCGGAAATCCGAAGGCGATGGAGAGGCAGGGGAACTCTCCTATTTTGAAAACGAAGGGAATAAAAGTCTGGATGGTGAATATATTATGGCTTCTATAAAAAATCGGGCAGATGAAGCTAAAAAGTTATATATCAAGATTGCTCAAAATGAATCACCCAAGGAACAATTTTTTATTAAACAGGAAATTATTCAGCATCAGGAAATAATCCGCAAGCTTATGCTTAGTACTATAAGGATGTATGAGAAAAATAATGATTTTCTCCCTGAATTTACTAAAGATATCATTAATATTGATACAATTAAGACTATTCTCGAAGAAGTCAGTATGAAAAATTGGAGCAACCAGGATGACTTCAATTCTTTTGATGAGTTTAGCAAAGAATTAATGGATAAATATTATGAGCGGATAAATCCTCCCGATGAATATCTGGAAGCCATCATGCACGAGTTAAAGATAGCTGTGGAATAAGACAGGAACACCAGGAAAGGCAGGAAAAGCAGGAAAAGCAGATAAAGCAGGAAAAGCAGATAAAGCAGGAAAAGCAGATAAAGCAGGATGAAAATTTCAAGTTATTTGCAAGTCTTTCCTGGTTTCCGGCTTGGCCGTCATCCCGGACTCCGATCCGGGACGGAATGACGATTAGCTCTTATGGTCCTGCCTCTCCTGGTTTTATTTACCATTTACCATTTACTATTAACAGGTTTTATCCTGGTTTCCGGCTTGGCCGTCATCCCGGACTCCGATCCGGGACGGAATGACGATGCTTAAACTCGCCGGAATGACGATTAGCCCTGTTTTTCCTGGTTTTATTTACCATTTACTATTTACTATTTACTATTTACC
>JAUVXM010000013.1 GCA_030603565.1 Candidatus Aminicenantota bacterium | reverse complement strand
GATCATGTGGTCCCAGGATGGAAAACAACTTTATTTCATATGGAAAAAACCGGAAGCTGAAAAAGCTGAACTCTATGTTTTAAACATACCAAGCAAAATCCCAAAAAAAATCGACCCGGACCAACTTTTAAAAAATCCTCCGCTTCCCTCCCGCTCAAGTTTTTCCTTTCGTTCAAGATACGGGATGTCAGGCCTAAGCATCAAATACAATAAAAATAGAAGCAAAGCCCTAATTAGCAGAAACGGTGATATTTTTGTTATGTCTATTCCTTCCGGGAAGATCAAAAGGCTTACATTTACGGATGCCCAAGAATCAAATGTAAACTTTGCTTTTGACCAGAATAAGATATTTTTTACATCCCAGGACAACCTCTATCTCCTCTCTATTAAAGACTTCAGCCTGAGGCAGATGACCTCATTTACCAGGAAATCTCCTCCTCCCCAAAAAAAGCCGGATGAAATCGCCAAGTGGTTTCTGGACCAGCAGAAAGAACTATTTCAGCAATTTAATAAAAAACAAAACAGAATGGGACAGAAAATGTCCTTTCCCGGCCTGGATGATATTAAAAAAAGAAAGCCTTTTTATCTGAAAGAAGGGCAAAATATTACCCGGCTTGAACTTTCTCCATGTGAAAAATATGTCCTTTTTCAGCTCTCAGAACGCAGCCCGGAAACAAAAAGCACTATAGTGCCTAATTATGTGACAAAATCCGGATATACAGAAGACATTACCGCCCACCCCAAGGCTGCTTATGACTCCAGCACCAGAAAAACCGGTATCATGGATACTGCAACCGGGAAAATCACCTGGGTGGATTACAATCAGGAAGAAAAACAGATATATGCTGTCAGGACCTACTGGTCTCCTGACGGAAAATATTGCACTTTAGCCGCCCGTTCGGAAGACAGAAATGATGCCTGGCTTTTTCTTCTGGATATCAAGAGCGGAAAAACCTCAATTACAGATCATGTATATGATGAAGCTTGGATAGGCCGGTTCAGCCTTACAAACATCAGCTGGTGGCCAAACAGTAAATGGATATCTTATATTTCTGAAAAAGATGGCTTTGCCCATCTATACAAAACTTCCCCGGATGGCAAAGAAATAATCCAACTAACTAAGGGAAAATACGAAATATCCCAGGCAAACCTTTCAGAAGACGGCAAAACCTGGTATTTGACATCCAATGAAGAACATCCCGGAGAGCGGCACTTTTATTCCATGCCGGCAAACGGAGGAGCAAAAACAAAAATCACCTCCATGATAGGGCACAATGACGTAACCATGTCTCCTGATGAAAAAAACCTGGCCATCCTCTATTCATCGACCAGCCATCCCGCCGAATTATATATCCAACCCAACAAAGCCGGTGCCAAAGCGGAAAATGTCACCATTTCCAGTACAAATAATTTCCGCTCCTATCCCTGGTACAAGCCGGAAGTAATCACCTATAAGGCCCGGGACGGAGTAGATGTATACGCCCGCTTATATAAGCCAAAAAAGTGGCACCCGCAGCACCCTGCAGTCGTTTTTATCCATGGAGCCGGATATCTGCAGAATGCTCACAAAGGATGGAGCGGTTACTCGCGTGAATACATGTTCCATAATTTTCTTTTGGAGCAGGGTTATCTAGTGCTGGACGCTGACTACCGTGGAAGCGCCGGATACGGCCGCGACTGCCGTACTGGGATCTACCGCCACATGGGAGGAAAAGACCTGGACGATGTTGTAGACGGAGCCAAATATCTGATCAAAGAACACGGGGTTGACCCAAAAAGAATCGGGACCTACGGGGGCAGCTACGGCGGCTTCCTCACCTTTATGGCAATGTTTACCACGCCCGATGTTTTCGCGGCCGGAGCAGCCCTAAGGCCGGTCACAGACTGGGCTCATTATCATAACAGTTATACCGCTGACATTCTAAACCTTCCCCATAAAGATACAGAAGCCTATAAGAAAAGCTCCCCAATTTATTTTGCGGAGGGGCTTAAAGGCGCCCTCCTTATCTGCCACGGCATGGTAGATACAAACGTGCATTTCCAAGATACGGTACGCCTAGTCCAGCGACTTATAGAGTTAAGAAAGGAAAACTGGGAATGTGCTTTTTACCCGGTTGAAGGCCACGGTTTTCTCAACTCCTCCTCCTGGGCGGACGAATATAAAAGAATATTCAAATTGTTTGAAAATAATTTGAAATAGCCTGTGATTATCGTATAATAAACACAAACTTATGGAAAACGCGCTTAAGATAACCGGCCTCTTTAAATCCTTCAAATCAGAATTTCTGCGTAAAAACATCGAAATTCTCAAAGGCATTTCACTTTCTGTAAAGGAAGGTGAGATCTTCGGGTATCTCGGCCCCAACGGAGCTGGAAAAACCACAACGCTTAAATGCATTCTAGGGCTTATTTTCCCGGATAAAGGAAAAATAGAGATCCTGAGGCTGCCTTATCTCTCGCTTAAAGCAAAAGCCAGGATCGGATTCCTTCCGGAAAATCCTTATTTTTATGATTATCTTACGGCTTCTGAATTCCTCCGCTTCTACTGTCAATTACATCAGATAAAAAAAGCGGATATTGAAGAAAAAACATCCACGCTTCTCAGCCTGGTCGGCCTGGAAAAATCGTCCAGCCTGCAGCTGAGAAAATTCTCCAAAGGCATGCTGCAGCGCATCGGCCTAGCCCAAGCTCTCCTCAACGAACCTGAGCTGGTGCTGCTGGATGAACCCCTGGGCGGACTTGATCCTCTGGGGAGAAAAGAAATCCGTGATATTATTGTTAGGCTTAAGGATGAAGGGAAAACCGTATTCCTCTCATCCCATATTCTGCAGGACATTGAAATGGTCTGCGACCGCGTGGCTATAATTGTCAGCGGACAAATAATAAACCAAGGAAGGCTCTATGACCTTATCTCCCAAAAAATACTGTTCACAGAAACCACGATCTCCGGCATAAAAGAAGAAGAGCTGAAAAGGTATGGAGAATGTGTGTCATCCTATGGAGGAAGGACTCTGGTAAAAATCACAGATGAAAAAAAGGTTGAAAAGATCCTGGAACTTGCCCATAGAAAAAAAGCCGAAATACATTCTCTGGTTCCCAGGACCGAAAGCCTGGAGGATCTATTCGTGGGAACGGTGAAGCAAGAATGAAAATAACTGCTATTGCCCTTAATACATTCAAGGAAGCTATCCGTGACAGGATACTCTACTTGCTGCTCTTTTTTGCAGTTGTAAGCCTTATATTTTCCCGCCTGCTGGCTATTCTTGCTGTAGGGGACAGGGTTAAGATCATAATGGATGTAGGCCTGGCTTCTCTCTCTCTCTTCGGGGCGCTAATGGCAATTTTAATGGGCACAAGCCTCGTCTTTAAGGAGATCGACAAAAAAACCATATACACTCTGCTGTCAAAACCGATCCACCGCTATCAGTTCCTGTTGGGAAAATTTTTCGGGCTTATTCTGACTCTTCTGGTCATGCTTTTTTTATTGAGCCTGATCTTTATTGTAATTGTCCTCCTTCACTCCGGCCGCATAGAGTGGGGCATGTTTGCCGCCCTGGCCTTTATTTTTCTGGAACTCTGCCTTATAACCGCTGTGGCGATGTTTTTTTCCTGTATCTCCTCTCCAATTTTAAGTTCGGTATTCTCTTTATCCTTCTATCTTATCGGACATCTTTCCTGGGGCCTTGAAACGCTACTAAATAAGATAAAGCCTGGATTTGGAAAAACTATAGCTCAAGTTTTTTATACTCTTATCCCTGATCTTGAAAATTTTAACTTTAAAACAGAGATCGTCCACCACCTGTCTGTTCCGCCGCAGGTATTTCTTTATTCGACAATTTACGGGATCATGTATACCCTCTTTGTCCTGACAGCTGCAATGCTGGTTTTCCGGAAAAGAGATTTCGCCTGATATCAATGAAAAAGAAATTTCTCATTATCCTCCTAATTTTAAGCTGTGCCGCTTTTATGGGGTTAAAAATAAAACTTGATAACATTCCCCGCAAAACCGTTCCAGGGTCGTCTTTTATTTATATCCCTTCGGGAAAATTCTTAAAGTATGCCACCTTCGGCTATTCATCTTTAATGGCAGACATAATCTACATCTGGTCAATCCAGTACTTTAGCGACCAAAAAATACCCAACCGCTTTGACTATCTTGATCATGTTTTTTCCATCATCGCCGAGCTTGACCCACGCTATTTCGACGCCTATCAGATAGGAGCCATCTTTGCAGTCTATGACGCCGGAGATTTTGACACCTGCGAAAAGATCCTAAACCGGGGCCTTGAAAAAAACCCGGGCGAATGGATCTTTCCCTTTCAGGCCGGCCATTACGCCCAGATGTTGTTAAAGGACTACAAAATAGCCCAAAAATATTTTAAAAAAACTATGGAGATAGAAGGAGCCCCGGCCATGGCTAAGCGTCTGTATGCTAATGCTGCCTTTGAACAGACAGATTATAAAACTGCTATGAGAAACTGGGTGGAAGTATACCAAATGGCTGAAAAAGAAGGTGATGAACGGGTAAGAAAAATTGCAGCCAATCACATCTACCGGACCCAAGCAAGTATTGATATAGAATCAATAAATGAAGGGCTTAATAAATACAAAGAACAATTCGGGCATTATCCTGAAGAACTCATTGAACTGGCAGCGTCAGGATTCCTTGTGGAAATACCCAGGGACCTGGATGGAAATGAGTATAAATATGACCCGGAAACAGGAGAGGTAAAATCGGAGCTATGGTGGAAAAGATAATCATTATTGCTTTTGGAATGGCCTGGGGAAGCTTCCTAAATGTCGTCATTTACCGAATCCCCCGGAAAATGAGCCTTATCAGCCCTCCTTCTTCCTGCCCCCAGTGTGGAAAGAGAATAAAGTTTTATCATAACATTCCGGTAATCTCTTATTTGTTACTTAGGGGAAAATGCCGTTCTTGTAAAACTAAAATCCCCTTTTCCTATCTACTGGTCGAAATATTGACTCCGGTAAGTTTTATTCTGCTTTACAGCCGGTATGGGCTGCAGGTGCATTTTTTTGTTTCCTGCCTATTTGCCACTGCCCTTATTCTGCTGGGTTTTATCGATTTTTATCATCAGATCCTGCCGGATGTTTTAACCTTCCCGGGTATCGCCCTGGCCCTGGGGTATTCTATATTCCGCAGCGATCTAACTTTTTTACAGTCCGTAATTGGCGCTGCGGCCGGAGCAGGGGTACTGCTTTTTATCTATGGAGCTTACTATCTTGTGCGCAAGAAAGAAGGTCTGGGCATGGGAGATGTTACTATGATGTTGATGGTCGGTGCTTTTCTGGGTTGGCGTCAGGCATTTTTTACCCTTATAATCGCTTCTTTTGTGGGAGCATTAGCAGGAGTTTTTATTATTGTTTTTAAAAAGAAAGACCTGCAGTTTGCCCTGCCTTTCGGTACCTTTATAGCACCGGCAGCTTTTGCGGCCCTAATATGGGGGGAACGGATAATCCGCTGGTATCTTGGTTTATATAAAGGATTAAATTAGTTGGAAGGTTCATTGTTACATTGCTGCATTGTTTCATTGCTTCCTTGTTAAGAAATACTGCCATACTGCTATACTGACATACTGCTAAAAATCTGCAAATAGAAAATAGTAAATGGTCAATGGTCAATAGTAAGAGGAATTTCTAAAAAGGAATATGTTTGATTATTTTATATATCTCCCGCCAAGATTTAATAACAAGCCTCTTCCCTGTTACTCCTTGAGCTAAAACTTCGCTGGGTGGTTCTGGAGAACCAGCATCAGGCCGAGTATAGCTCTGGATAAAAACCTTTCTCACAGTTGTAGGATTTTCTTGCCCAACCTCCTGGATTTCTCCAACTGTAACTGCAGATCTGACTTTTTGTTGAGTGTCAAAATAAGCAATTGTCCCTTCTGAACCCAAAAGGGCTGAACCCCCAACTCCCTGTCCCAAAATGTAGCGAGCATATATTCTTCCACTTCCTTCTAAGGTAAGACAGGGATTCAAACTTTCTATAGAGCCCCATAAGGTAGCAATATAGACAATACGATCTGAAATTACTGGATCTGCCCAAACCTTTTCCCCTTGTCCAAATTCATCTTTTTTTAGATCTGCACTAATTCCAAGTTGCCCGGCCAAATCTTCAGGACCTATATACCATTCAACATCAACACTAGAGCTTCCGCTATCTTGACATGCAATAAAAGAATAAAATGCATCACTGGGAGCATTGTCATCTCCTCCTGTGCCAAAGCAAAGATGAATTGTACTTTCCGCTTGATTTATATATCCGGCCGGTTTTGTAATAATAGGATGATAATAAGGATCCTGGTAGATAACAGATGGCGACCATTGATCAGTTGCTTGAGTCACATCTATTTTCCATAATCTCCCTGTTAAGTCTCCAAAATAGATATATTCAACATAACCATCACTATCTTTATCAACTAGAACAGGCGAGGCAGGAATGGTATTCTGAATTCCCCATTGACTAAAAGCGTCAGAATTTTCAGGAATTTCAAAAGATTTAATCAGGGTTCCATCTTCAACATCTACTGCATAGAAATAGTTGCCGATATCTTCTTGCGGATTCTCTGTATCATATCCAGAACCAAAAAATGCCGCCCATTTCCCTATAGATTCTACTTTACCTATCGCAGGTACCGACCAAGTCTCCCCCATAGTATCATCTGTGAGTTCCCATAGGGGTTGAGGATTAGAAGGATCAGTAATATCCAAAGCAAAATAATACCATTTATGATCCTTTCCCCAACCCGGACCCTGGCCAGAAACAAGAATCGTATGCCAGGCACTCCCAAAATAGACATCTTTGATAGTCGGGGTTCCATCCACAAAAGACTGATGTGATAGGTACTCTCCACATTGTTGATCAACAATTTTCATCTTTTTAAGTTTATATAGAAGGTTATGAGGAATAAAAGCCCATAATTCTTCCATAGTAACCGGATCAAAACAATGGAGCATGCCATCATTAGCGCCCACTAAAATAACTTTTTGTCTATCGGCATGGGCTGATTTAAATGCTGCATAGCCTGAACCCATTTGATCTGGATTTTCATAAGGAGGTTCTAAAACCTGAGGAGAAGAATGATTAATATCTCCCAATTTCCAATTTCTATCATAACCTAAAACAAAATTAATCAGGGGCTCAACTTCTGAGCTTCCTATACCCAATCCGAGATAGTCATCCAAGGTATCGGCATTAGAAACATTAAAGTCCAATTTACCATTCATTATTCCCTGGCTGTCGGCATCATAAGCTGTAAATACATTCCTTGTACTATAACTTTTCAGAGCCAGTCTTTCCCCGGCATCCTCAACATAGGCAGCACCTACATCCAAAATATCTGCAAGTTGAGAATTTTCCGTATTGGCTAAGGTTAAAGAAGTTACATCCCAAGATCGCAGATGGCCTTTCCAGGTTGGAAATTCAAAAGAAGCAGAGAAAAGCACTTCTTCGTCTCCAGTTTCTCCAGAGTCAATATCAGCTAAAGTAAAAGCATGGGAAGTACGGGAATATTCTCTTTTTGTGATATATTTATAAGAAATATTTAGCCAAAGAATCTCTGGAGTCGAATATTCATCATCTGTCTCAAACACAGCTTTCCATCTTAGAAAAAGACCAGGGCTCTCAAAGAAAAATTCTTCACCAGGTGTAACCGGCCCCTCCCATTTGGGATCTCCATTTTCATCATTTGAATTGGCAAGGTAATAAGTAATAGATGTACCTGAGGGAGTATTATCATTAACTGATAAAGTGGCAGAGACAATGGCATTGTCTGAAGTTATAAAAGAACAGGGGAGGAGGTTTTTAGAAGCGACTTCTCCCCTATCTACATAATAGGGAAGAACCTGATTCATGACAAAGTAGCAATTTTGAGAGTTATTACCATCAGCAATAAAAAAATCAAGATCATCATCTCCATCAAAATCTCCCACAGCCCCAGAATCCAAATCAAATCCCCCAGTAATTTGAGTACAATCACTAGGAACACAATTCATTATAAACTTATCTGTTTCTTCTTCATTCCAAATATTATCAAACCAAAAAACATATCCACCTTGACCAATATTTGTAATATGACCATCAGTTGCCATGACAAAATCCATATCTCCATCTCCGTCAAAATCGCCCTCTCTAAGTAAGGCAACAGAACCGTGGTCATTAGGAATCTCCATATTCCATGAATATTGAGCGAATGCAGTAGTACCTGTATTTCTGTAAATATACAATATGTTTGAGCTGGCAGAGCCTACTATAAAATCAACATCTCCATCCCCGTCAAAATCTCCGGCCGCAACCCCGCACACTCCATATTTCATTCCTGAATAAGGGACAATATCTGTACCTAAGCGGGAAAAATTTCCTGATCCATCATTTATTAATATTACTACCTGTCCATAGTCTCCAAAGTTTGTAGGAACTCCTACTATCAAATCCAAATCATTATCTCCGTCAATATCAACGGAAGCAATATTACTTTCCCAGCGAAAAGTTGAACTTCCCGTATCATATTCACCAAAACCATCATCAATTACATTCATTATCAAGGTAGGTATCTCATCGAATTCAGGGTCATCCCCGGGAGATAAGCTGAGTTCTTCATACTTGTTCCAGAAAATGTAGAGATTCCCGGCCCAGCTCATGGCGGTAATGTCAGCATCTCCATCCCCGTCATAATCACCCGTACCTATTGCTATCATTTCAAAAGTCCCATAAATCGACTCTGAGTATTCTATATAATGAGGGCCCTCAAATTTAAACCTTTCCGGATCTATTGGATCTATACCCTGGCTTATAAAAATTTGTAAATTTCTGGTTGGTTCAGTAACCCACTTCACACACTTTCTATTATGCGGTGGCCCACCCCACTGCACACAATGTGTCTCATCATCATTATCAAGTCCTCTCGCTCCCTCTATTAAATCAACAAGACCATCTCCATTAAAATCGGCAGCACCACCGGTCATTACTTGACCGTTAGAGGTAACATCATAATTGCCAGTGGGGCTGAAATTTGCTCCCTTATATTTGAGCCTTAACAGTAAATTATCTGGATCATTTTTAATTCCTTGCAATTCGTATATTTTGGAAGCATCTCCTCCTGTATATCCAACAACTGAACCGCTTTGGGTGTCACATGTCTGAGCTATTACAAAGACTACCGTCAACAAAGCCGTTAATAAAAGCAATATCCCAAATAATATTTTTTTCATTTTTCTATCCCTTTTTTATATAATTGTCTCAATCGCTATTTCTATCTCCAATCTTGAGGTGGTCATATTGCTTCCTGTCCCCGCAGTTCCAATACAAACCATAAGAACATCATTTGCATCGGGAGTTCCACCGCTTGCTTCATCATCTATTAAAAAAGCTGTATAAGTGAAACGAGGATCTAAATCCCCGCTTTCATCCAGAATATAAGGCCACTTAAAAAATAATACATTTGGATAATCAGGACTTCCGTCTCCATTTGCATCGAGTTTATGCAAAATTTGGATATCGGTTAAACAGCGAAAATAATTTGGATTTATCGTAGTACCGTCGGTTGTAGGTAAATCAATATTATCAGGCTCTGTAAGAGTCAAGCCATCAAAATTGACCCAGGTGCTGTCTGCAAAAAAGCCATCGATGGCTATTTTCGCAGCATCAAATCCGGCCTCTGCTGCATTAAAAGCCTGGTGCTGATAACGGATGTTTGCTGAAACTTTTTTCCCAGTGGTTGTGGTTTTAATTAAAACCAAGCCGACAGACAACATAAAAGCCAGGATCATGATAACCACAATCAACCCAACCCCCTTTTCACGCCTTGAACCTTCCTCTGAAACTTGCATCCTTACTATTTGTTTTCTCACCGAATATTTTTCCATGGCTTTACCTCTCTCCGGTATTATAAAGAGAAAGTGAAATATTTCTTATACAAGCCGTCGACTCAAGCAGAAACCTTCGGTGCAGGTCATCCTGGCCCGCGCTGTCTCCGGTTGTAAGGGCCGGTCTCCGGTATAGCGCAAGGTTATCAGGCGGAGTGCCGGAAACACTGACGAAGCGGTCAGGCGTCCGGCCCAGAATCAAGATCCTTATCTGCCTGATACGACCCACCATAACCGGATCTCCAGTCCAATTAGGATCCCAAGAAGTAAATCCATCTAAAAGACCATTATCATCAAAGTCCCCATTGTATTCGAACTGAAGGTTCTCCACATTTTGAGCAAGGGGATAATGATACCCGTTCTGGGTCATATAGAGAATGTCGCCTTCACCGCCTCCGATATAGCCGTTTTCACCAGCAGTAAGGCCCGAGTAACTGCCGTCTACATCCAGCCAGTATTCCTTAACATTGATAAAAGTAATCATGCCGCCGTCATAATCATCAGAAGAGGGACATGTTCCTGCTAATCCCCCGGGGGGATTAATATCCTCGGCTAAACCAATAGCAAAATTGAACCCCTCATTAGTTCCTCCCGCAGAATGATGGACTTGAGTTATCTGCCGAATCTCTCCTCCCCGACAACCTGAATCAGGATTAGGTAATACAAGGACTATTCCTATTTGAGTATAATAATTATCAGGCCCAGCTTCTGAGTTATATGGATATTTTTCGAAGCTCATATCCTCTACCGATATGGTTGCTGCTGAGCCTTGGTATTGGCTTATTTTTAAATTTAAAGGATCTTCTATATTTCCCATTATTTTCAATCTATCCGGTGTAACTTCTGCATCACCCTGATCTTCATTATCTTGCCCCTCTAAAAAGTTTACAGCAAACTCAATTGGCAAGCCGGCCCCTGCCATGCGAATGTCTCTGGAAATAAAAAACATACTGGAACGTACATCATGCTGCAGTTCAGCGAACTGCTGCTGGTCGACCGTGATCTTGTTGCTGCGCGTATAAAGCTGCAGAGCTCCAACAATAACTATCAGCATTACGGACATGCCAATCAAGAGCTCGATCAGGGTAAATCCCCTTTTAAATGTTTTTATCGAAATCCGCAGATTTTGTTTTTCTCTCATCTTATTCCTCAGGTTTGTCTTCCTTTCACCGGCTGATTAAAGTAGTCATGTCGGCTCTTGCTCGATATGCCAGGGGATCGGCAATAAGAGCAGCGGTTTCCACTCCCCCCTGTTCGCCGGCAAAAACCAAAATTCTGACCTCATAAGCTGATCCAGAAAGCTGCACTCTGGTTATCCTCCGGTAATCATAAGTAGTATCCAAATTCAGATCAATAAGCTCGTCTATAGTGTTTAAGGCGCTCAATTCGTCATTAGTAAAAGTTCTTAATTGTTCAATCTGCTGCTGGGCCAGGAATACAGCGTTTGTCATCCGGTCGGCCTGGGAGTTGTTCACAATACTAAGGACAAACAGCTGAGCGAGCCCAAGCATGGCAATGGCCACCAGGGCCATGCTTACCAGAACCTCGATAAGCGAAAATCCTTTTTTACTCCTGCCGAATTTCATAGTATTTAATTTTATCATGTTCCGCTCTCTGATTTGATATATTGAATCGATCCTCCGGCCAAAACACGAACAACTCTTTGATCCGGCTGATTGTATCCCTTCAATTTGTCACTTTGGATGGTAATGTTATTATTATCCTTATCATAATTTGTGACAAATCCAAGGGGAGAAAAGACGACCACATCCAATGTAGGCAGATTGACAGTTATATTGAATTTTGCCGACATGGTTTTCCCTATCACCCCGGGGATTTCATTCCAGGTTCCGGGAGTGTCTTCCCTTTCGACCACAAAACGCCAATCGCCTGTGGAATTATCAAAACGGATCCTGTGATTCAATTTGCTTTTAACCGCCCGAAACTTGGCTTGTTCCATAGTCATCAGTATTTCTCTGGCTTCATTTTCAAGGCTTCTCGTTTCAAGAGAGTTCATTATGTTTGGAGAAACAAGCAAAGCAAGCATTCCAATTATTCCAATAGCAACCAGTAATTCGATCAGAGTAAATCCCTTATTATTTATCGGCATCTCTTCCTCCAAGAGCTTTCCCGTTCTGACGAATGAGATCCAACCCTTTTCCTCTGATTATTTTACAGTTTGTTACCGCTATTTGCAATAATTCATTATCTAGGAAGACAGCACCTCCTTTAACACATTCATTATTTGAATCCATTTCTTCAATATTAATTGAAGCAATATTCATGCCAGCATCTTTTATCTGTAACATATTGATATTATTGATGTTATCATCCCCAGCCTGCTTTTAACAACTCTAAACTGCCATTCTTTGTACTAAAGATGACATTTTTTTGCTAATTAGTCAATAGCAGGGCAGGATGAATCAGGGGGGGGTTTTCTGCCTTTTGCGGCTAACCCCTCTTCAGTGTGCAGGTGGCAGAAAACAAAATTTTACGCTGAGGACACTGTGGACACGGATTAAAGAGAAAAAGCATTAGACGCTGATTTTCGCGGATAAGACTAATATGCTTTTTCTTTTTTGGCTTGCACCCAAAAAACAAAAAGCTATTTCCAATTTGTGCTGGAGCACAAAATGAAAACCTTTCTATCCCTGTTCCCGGTTTTTACTTCACGAAGCGAAGTGATAAAGGGTTGATTTGTTTTGCCGATTCATCGGGAAAAGAAATCAACGTTATGGTTTTATCCGCGTCTTATCCGTGTCCTCCGCGTCATCAGTGTAAAATTTTGTTTCTCCGCCAACTGGGTTTCACCGCTTTTATTGCAATTTAGGGTGGAGTATGGTATTGGTTTATTCATGCAAATAGAGAAAAAATACGCCCTCTATATCATCCTGTTTATCTTCCTGTTCAGCCTAGGTTTTTCTATGTTCGCAAACATCCCAGCCCTACAAAAAAATTTTCTATTTGCCGATGAAGCCATATATTTTAGCATGACGCAGAGCCTGGCCCAGGATGGCGATATTGAATATACAAAAAAGGACTTGATCCGCTATTACAAGGCTTTTAATGCCGGCCCTCTGGGCATCTTTTTAAAAAAAGGAAAAAACGGCAGAATCTATTTCGCAAAATCCTTTGCCTATTCTCTCTTCGCAGCTCCTTTTGTCAAGCTTTTCGGATGTAATGGATTTTTTGTTTTCCACTCCCTCATCCTTATATTGATTCTTCTGATGGGCTTCTATTACTATTCCCAGTCCAAATCCTCTAGCTTTTCTCTGCTGCTCATAATTACTTTTCTTTTTGCATCTATAACTGCTGTTTATTTGCTCTGGATGACACCTGATTTTTTTAACCTGTTTCTGGTTTTTTGTGTCCTGTTTCTTTGGCTCTATAAACGGCTTCCCCATCATCAAAAAAATGAAAAGACCCCCACCGGTAAGCTGGAAAGCCTGCTTTTATCAGATTGGTCAGACTACTTAGCTTGTTTAATAGCCGCAATTGCTGTATTTTCCAAGCCTCCAAATATAGTGCTGATGGGACCTCTTCTGCTTGACACTCTCCTTAAGAAAAGATTCCTTAAGGTGTTTCTTATGACTGCAATATTTCTGGTGGTATCCGGTATTTTCTGGGGAGCCAACCAGGCTGTTACCGGGGACTGGAATTACCAGGGCGGGGAAAGGAAGACATTTTATGGGGAGGGAGGGTATCCCCTCGAAAAAGAACACCTGACCTTTGACACTGCTAAAGGGGGGCGTATGACCTCGGAAGGCTATGCCCAAAAACACCTCTATCCTCCTAAAGTATTCATATATAATTTATTCTATTATTTCTTCGGGCGATTTTCAGGCATAACCTGGTATTTTTTCCCTGCTGTCCTGGCATTATTCCTGTTTTTTATCCGAAAAAAACAATTATACCAGTGGTTTATCCTGGCAGCCCTGGCAGGAGAAATTCTGATTTTCATAATACTTATGCCGGATAATTATGCCGGCGGCGGCGGGGCCCTGGGAAACCGGTATTTTCTCAGCATATACCCACTGTTCTTTTTCCTGCCAGGCTTAAAAAGAGACTTTAAAGAAATTGGGATAAGCTGGGTAATAGCCTCAATATTTATCGCTCAAATCATGATAAGCCCTTTGCAACATTCCCACTACCCAGCCACCCACGCCAAAAAATTTCCCTTTAATAGGCTTCCGGTTGAGCTTACCTTGGTCAACAACTTCCCGACAAATACGAATCCAGCAGCCCGTAGACAGGAAGTGGGAGTAAAATACACCTGGTTATATTTCTTGGATGATAATTTCCTGCCGCGAACAAGCTCAAAGCTGGAAAAAATAGGCTTCTGGACGCAGGGGACACATAAAGCCGAAATGATCCTAAAAACTTACTACCCGATCAAAGAAATAACTTTTCATATCCTAAATAATCCACGTAGGCAAAATGAGGTAAGCGTCCGCTTTTGCGGAGAAAAGAAAAAAATAACCCTCGGGCACAAAGAATGGGGAAGCGTCTCCTTCACTCCAAAACGATTCTTCCGGATGAATCAATGGATACACATCTACAAATTATCAGTAAAATCAGATAAAGGGTCAATTCCCCATTTTGAGGTCAATGAATCTAATGAGAAAAGATATCTCGGGGTTTATTTTGAAGTAGATATAATCCCTGAATATATGCCGGAATAGCCTGAATAATTCAGGAGAGCATGCTTTAAGCCAGTTGGCAGTAATTATAACAATGAAACAATAGAACAATGGAACAATGATTCTTTAATTATGTGCGGCATATGTGGACTTATCAACGCCAATCCTGAAGAGAAGGTCTCGACGTCTTTGTTATCATCGATGTGCAGGACTATCTTTCACAGAGGGCCCGACGATGAAGGAATATATGTCCATAAGAATGTCGGGCTGGGAACCAGGCGCCTGAGCATTATTGATGTTGCAGGGGGACACCAACCTCTGTCCAATGAAGACGGCACCAAGTGGATCGCATACAATGGCGAAGTATATAATTTTCTGGAATTGCAGAAGGAGCTTAAAGCCAGAGGGCACACTTTCAAGACCCGGACAGATACTGAAACCATTTTGCACTGCTATGAAGAATGGGGCGAAGAATTTGCCCGGAAACTGGAGGGGATGTTTGCCGCCGCTATTTGGGACGGCAGAGAGGAAAAGCTCCTCCTGGTACGTGACCGGCTCGGTATCAAACCTCTCTATTATACTATGTGTAAAAATAACACCCTGGTCTTCGGCTCGGAATTGAAAGCAGTCCTTGCTTTTCCTGGCATCGATCGCTCTCTCGAACCGCAGGCATTAGATTTTTTTCTCACCCTAGAATACATCCCCGCCCCATTTTCCATCTTAAAAAATATTTTCAAGCTGCCGGCAGGAAATCTCCTCACCTACAGCCATGGCCGGATCAATATTAAAAAATACTGGGAACTTAAACGTCCGGACCGAATTCCGGCAAAGAAAACAGGCCAGACTTTAAACTCATTAATGGACGAACTCTACTCGCTGCTGAAAGAATCAGTCAAGATGAGGCTCATAAGTGATGTTCCGCTAGGAGCTTTCTTGAGCGGCGGCCTCGATTCATCAGCAATAGTAGGACTTATGCGAGAACTGGGAACATCACCTTTAAAGACTTTTTCCATCGGATTTGAAGATCAGACCTACAATGAACTCGACCATGCCCGGCGGATAGCCCGTAAATTTGACACTGATCATGAAGAATTCATCCTGCAGCCGCAGGCATTGGAGCTTACAGAGAAACTCATCCATCACCTGGATGAACCTTTCGGTGATTTTTCCATTTTTCCGACCTACCTGATTTCAAAAATGGCCCGGCAGCACGTAAAAGTTATTCTATCTGGGGATGGCGGTGACGAATTGTTCGCCGGTTATGAACATTATCAGGCTCAAAAACTTTCTCAAAATCCTCTCTTTTATCCTGCCCGGAAGATCCTTCCGCCTCTGGTACGCCAATTCCCGCCCTCGCCCAAAAAAAAGGGGCTCTGGAATAAACTTCAACGTTATTGCCAAGGATTTGAACATAATCCCAAATTGCGTCATCTTCGCTGGATGATGTTTAATTCTATAAAAGATAAGCAATCCCTTTATTCAGATAATCTCGTTCAAGACCTTGATGGAATAAAAGAGATAAATCAAAAAGCCCCATTTAAGGATATATTTTCCCGGATGAACGATTTTGACAACATTAGCGGTGAACTCTTCCTTGATTTGAACACTTATCTTATCGACGATATCTTAGTAAAAGTTGACCGTATGAGCATGGCAGCTTCTATTGAAACCCGGGTTCCGCTTCTCGATCATAAAATCGTTGAATTTATTTTCAGACTCCCGGGTGACTTAAAACTTAAAGGCCTTACGACAAAATGGCTGCTTAAAAAGACTATGGACCGCCTGCTTCCCGCTAAAAACATATACCGGAAAAAAGAAGGGTTCAGCATTCCCATCAAGCACTGGCTGAAAACGGAATTAAAAGACCTGATGCTCGACCATTTAAATGAAAAACGGATAAAAGAGGAAGGGCTGTTCCATTTTCCTGCCATCCAAGCTAAGATCGATGCTCACTTGAAAGGTTCAGCTAATTACAGCCATCAGCTTTGGTCCCTGCTGGTATTTCATATCTGGAAGGATAAATTCTTAACCTAACTATTCATAAAAAATGTCGATATGGATGATACATTTTTTAATCAGTATTTTACATTGATTCCTACAGTGACTCAATTTACCATTTCGTTCACAATATAATCTCTATTTGTAATCGACATTTTTTACTCTACGAGCGAGCCGATCTTACCGCATCTACTTTGTTGCAGCGGATTCGCGGTGAAATACCACAGCTTCATCCCCTGCGCCTCGTATCTGCATCAACCTCGACTCGTGAATAGTACAGGTTAGATAAAATCCGGTTAATGGAAAATTGTATAGCATGGATACTGGTAAATCCCGGAGAAAGCCATCCGGAACAACGCGGGCATGGTTCCTCGAGATAATCTCGAGGAGAGCGTTGTGAGGACAGGAAGGGATTTTCCCGCTGGGGGAAATCCCTGTCTTTCGTAGGGACTTACCTGTGTCCATGTCAGCGTGAATAGTTCAGGTTAGATAAAATCCAGTCATTGCAAAGTGGATTTCCCTTTAAGATTGATGGAGAAAATATCTGTAGTAGTTTCAGTTACTATAAAGTGTTCTGAAACCGGTAGGCCCAACGCCCAGACTATCTTATCCCCGGAAAGAAAAACCGGGCAGCGGTCTCGTTTTTGGGAAGGGATGCCTTTTTCACGGAAGGCTTCCTTTAGTTTTTTCCTTCCGGGAGCACCTAACGGCTGGTAGCGGTCCCCCGGGCAGCGGCTGCGGACAGTTAAAGGGAACGCTAGCTTATTCCAGTCAAGAAAAACACAGGCCTTATCATCAAAATCATATTTGCAAATCACCGCCTTTTTAAACTTCCTGGCCTCAAATCTCAAATCTGCTTCCTTAATGTTAAGAATCCTGTTTCCCATCCATAAGTACTCATATTTCAGGACGGGAAGTAATTCTTCCCTGGATATCAATTGCCCCTTCTCATTCTTTAATACCAGGTCTTTTTCTAAATGAAATTCCTTTCCACGCCCTAATTGAAGCACGGCTTCGACATCTACAAAGGAAATATCCCGGATATCTCTCCTGAGCCTCCGGATAAAAATCCGGACAACTCTTCTTTTTAATGCCAGGGATAATTTCTCCAGACGAACAAGGTCAAGGCTGACGTCAGCTTCCTCTGCCCTAATCAGGGTCTGCGCCTTTTCATAAGCTATTTTTTCAAGTTCGGCATCTTCTTCTGAAATAATTTCTGCTGTACGCCCAAGGCTGGAAACCAGCCCGGGTTCATATTTTTCAAGCAGATAAGGAAGCAATTCCATTCTTATTCTATTGCGGAGAAAAACAGGGTCGAAATTGCTTTTATCCACCCGGTAGTCGATCTCTTTTCGGCTTAGATAATATTCAACCTCTTTCCGTTCTACTCGCAGTAGTGGACGGACAATAATGCCATCCACTACCGGAAAGATGCCGGCCAGACCCCGTGACCCACTCCCCCGCACTAAACGCATAAGCACAGTTTCTGCCTGGTCATTCATGGTATGGGCAGTGGCGATCCTGGCATCTCCGGTTTTATCTATGGTTTTTCTTAAAAAATTATACCGGAGCTCCCTCCCCGCCTCCTCCAGGTTTATCCCTCTTCTCTCAGCATAAAGCTTTACATCCTTGGATAAGGAATAAAATGGTAGAGAATATTTCCGGGCAATTTTCTCTACAAACTTCTCATCCTCATCCGACTCCTGCCTGATTTTATGGTTGAAATGCCCCACCGCAAGTTCAAGCTCCCAATCCTTCCGCAGCTCCAGCAACACATGAAGCAAGCAGACAGAGTCCGCCCCCCCGGAACAGGCGATCAGGATTTTGTCGCCTTTTTTAAAGAGATTGAACCTTCGAATAGTTTTTTTTACAGTTTCTAAGATCATTGTTTTCTTACTGAAGAATCATTGCTTCATTGATAAAATCACTACAAACTGCAAACCGCCAACTGGGTTTTCCTGCATTTCCCAGTTTCTCACTGAAAGGGTAGATAATGGCGGTGGAGGGAGTTGAACCCCCGACACTACGGATATGAGCCGTATGCTCTAACCGACTGAGCTACACCGCCGGATGCAAAGATTTTAACCAAATCGCCCCCTTAAGTCAATCCAACAAAAGGCAGGGCCATAAGAGCTAATCGTCATTCCGGCGGAAGCCGGAAACCAGAGCTAGTCGTCATTCCGTCCCGGATCGGAGTCCGGGATGACGGCCAAGCCGGAAACCAGGAAAAACAGTCAGATTTTATAGTTATATATAGTAACTTGCGGACTAAAGTCCTCTTATTTAAAATAACTATGAATTACTCTGCTTCTCCTGTATTTTCTGTTTTTCCTCTCTTTATCTGACTCTTATACGGCTCTCATTGGTTTCCAGGTGAACCGGATCACCAGAAGGGCTGTGGGCTGAAAGGCCGGTTATTGAGATAACGCTTTCCCCGCTGCCGACTGTTTTAAACACTAAAGTAACGATCCTTCCTGTCCCTTTAAATCCTGAATCTATCTGATCGGTGGAAAGCCCGATAGTGCAGGTTCCGCCTGGATTATTGATATCCTCAAGAAAAGACGGCTTTTCCCCCAGCCTCTGAATCACATTTCCCTTTATTATCTCTGCCAGCTGGATTACCTGGGAATTAAAAGTAACATTCAGAGACATATTCTGTATCTCTTCCCTGGCACTCAAGTTAACATTTATCCGAAAATTTCTGTTTTTCGGTCCTTCATAACGAGGAGGATTAAGAGTTACCCGGCTGACTCCCGGTTCTACCTGTCTTTGCTGCGCAATATCAGTTGTTTTACCAGTCATTCCAAGTGGATCAGCATAGTCGGAAGCAGCAGCCTGCCTCACGCCTCTTCCGGATAAGCTGTCTTCCAGAGGGATCCATAACGGTTTACTATCTTCTTTACTTAGGGGGATCTTCCGGATAATATGGGGTGTGATCGTAAGCACAACATCAGTCTGCTGAATGGTCTGGTCGGTATTGGAAAAAAGACTTCCGAGCAGGGGAATGCTTTTAATACCTGCAAGCCCCTTTAAAGTCTTCCGTTCCTCATCTTTAAGCAGCCCGGCCAATAGGTTTGTTTCTCCGTCCTTAAGGCGGATAATATTCTTCACTTCCCTGGTTGTAATAATGGGAAGGTCACCAAACCCTGACCCACCAAGGGCTTTGACTTTTAATTCAATCTCAAGAGTAACCTCGTCTTCAAAATGAATAGTAGGGGTTATATAGACTTCTATCCCAACATTTTTATATTCAAAATTGGTGATCGGCTGAGAGCTTACTCCTCCAGCGGCTATGGGAGAAAATGTGGTCCTGGGAATCGGGATCTCATCTCCAACAATATATTCCATTTTTTCCCCATGCACTCCCCGCAGTCGAGGTTGGGCGATGATCTTTGTATCTGCCTCGGACTCAAGGAAATCCAGCAGCGCTGAGGGGAAGGCTATCTGGTAATTTCCTATTTTGGAAAAATCCAGCCCGGAAAGATCAAAAAACCCTGATTTCGATACACTCTCATCATTATACTGCAGCCCGATAGAACGACTAGATAGATCCAGCCCTAACTTCCTGATCTTTTGACGCGATACTTCCATTATCTCCAGGTCGACTATGACTTCCCCTTTGGGCTTGTCCCAAATCCGGATCAATTTCCCGGCCAGCTCCAGTTTATCCGGAGTGTCCCTGATGGTTATAGAGTTTAATTCTTTATTAATCGATACTGTCGGAACTTTAGTCCGGGAGCGCAGCTGCTGCATTATATGCTGCTGAATATCCTGGGCCGTTATATTGGATAAATAAAATGTTTTTACCCCAACCAGTTCATACTTCATGCGGTTCTGAGGAAGGTCCGGAATGATCAATATCGTTTTATCATCGATTATCCTGAAAAAATTCTTAGTAGCCATACACAGGGTATTGACCGCTTGTTCAAAATTCAAGCCGGAAAGGTCGATGGAAAAAGGTAAATCCCGGAAACTCTCATCAAAGATAAGATTTATCTCCGAATATTTTCCCAGGGCCCCAAATATGGAACGCAGGCTTATTTCCTGGGGAAACTTAAGGTCTATCTTATCCCTGGCTGTCTTGAGTTTGATAGGGGGTTCGATGCTGGTAATCTCAGGTTCTTTTTCCTCCGGCTTTCCTTCAGCCAGGCGGCGGGCTTCCTCTGCAATCCGGCGATTGGACGGATCATATGCCAATGCCCTCTTATATGCATGAAGCGCTTCCTCTTTTCTTCCCTCCACGGACAACGAACGGGCGCGAACTAAATATGCCAAGCTGGCAGACATCTTTGCCCGTAATAAAGCTAATCTATAAACCGAATTTTTGGGATTTTCTAAGGCGGCCTTCTCATAATATTCAATCGCTTTATCCCAATTTTTTGCTATTAGCTCCTTACTGCCCAGCTTATAGTTCTGGCTGAATGTGGCACAACTCCAAAATGTCAGCGCTATTATACAAATAAATGCTGGCTTTTTCATCGCTCTTCCCCCTCTAAGGAAACCTTCCGTGTAATAGAGTCCCGCCCGGCAAATTCAATTTCTTTCCGGGTGATATTTAATACTTTTATAGCGTCTAAAATCATATCGCCTTTTTTAACCGCCAGAGCTTGGTCTTTAAAAATAACAATCCCAACGGTTTTTTCCAGAGAGCCGACATATCCGATATATCTGAGGCTCATTGAATCGGAAGCGGCTTTATTCTTATCTGTTTTCTCTGTTGGAAGCTCCTCTTTCGGAATTCCCTGTACAAGGCCGACGTCTCCTACCATACCGGAAGGCTTTCTCCTCTTATCTGGTTTAAAAATATTTCTCTCCGGCGGTTTTAACTTTACTATCTTTTTGCTCAGAAGGTCTTTTCTTACCAGGCGTTGGGATTTAAACTCTTTATTGGTTTCTTTCTGGGGAATCCCATATGCGGTCCATTCCCAGAACAAGAGGCCCATTAAAAAACAAATAACCTTAAATAATGAATGTCTATTTCTCATAATAATATCCTGCTACGGCTAATTTTATCTTCAGGACTCCGCTGTTTGTATTTATTTCACTAAAATCAATTTTTTCTATAATTAAAAACTTCTGGAAATTCTCCAAGTCATAAATAAATTTTCGAACCAAATGATAATGACCTTCGATATTAAAACTTGCTGTCATATTGTTGATTTTTTCTACTTCCAACCCATTATAATTATATTTTATCCTGGGAGATGGAATACCATTTCTTCTAAAGACCTTTTCCAAATCCTGTCTTAAATCCTGGATAATATCTTCTTTGTTGTAAAAATAATTATTCTTTAAATCCTTAATATCCAGAGAGGCTTCCTTCCACCTGTTCCATTCGAGCTTTTTCTCATCCCGGCTGGTCTTTAGATCCTGAATATTTTTTTCTCCATGAGAAAATAATTCATTTAAGCGAAAATATCTTCTTTTTTCTCCCAATCCAATAAAAGAATAAAAAACTAAAGACACCAGTAATAAAAGTACTGTAATTCCCAGTACTTTTCGCTCTTTCTTCCTTAAAAGATCAAATAGTTCTTTCATGGTCTAAAGATATCTCATAGATAAATAACCCATTTTCGGCTTTCGACTCATTGATTAATCTTATATTCCTGAATCTTAATGTGTTTAAATTCTTGATCAGTTTTAGAAGCCGGCCTAAATCAGGAGAAGCGACTTTTAAGTTGACCGTAACGCTCGCGCCTTCCTTAAATACCGGGTCAAAAGATACCAGATAACAGGCTTCAGGAAGAGTTCTTTCGAAAATGGATAAAAATTCGACCCAGGAAAAACTTTTCTTATGTATAATACTATTGACCATATCCACTTCTTCTTGACTCTCCAAAGAAGCTTTTTCAATTTGATCAGTAAATTTGTTATCTGTCCTCTGAATATTTATTTTCCTGTTTTCAATTCTATTAATAGCAGCATTTATTTTTTTAGATTCAAGCCTGTATTTAATATAAACCACTCCTCCGTAAATGGAAAAAATCAGAGCTGCTCCTCCCAGCAAACCGAAAATAGAATAAAAAAGCCTCCGGTTTTTTAGAGGACGGCTGGCAAGGTTTAAATAAATTCTTTTTCGCACCTTCATAGTACTTGTCCTATCAAGGGAGCTAAAATCCTCTTCTCAAAAGAAGGTATTTTCAACTTAACTGACGATTCAATAGTTTGAATCGGTATATCAAGCTTTTCCTTAAGCTTTTGCAGTATTTCCGTATCCGAACCCAACATCCCGAGTCTGATTATTAAAGAACTGATCTTTCGATTCTCCTTATCCTCAATGAAATTAGCAGTATTAATGATTTCCTGCTGAATATTTTCAGTTTTCCGCTTCAGGGCTTCAGGAACTTCGGTTTTGGCCACCAGAGTCTTCTGCCGGTAAAAGGCTATCTCAGAATTGACAACCACTATCATAGTAAATGAATGATCTTCAATATTGACCAAGGCAAAGTCTTTCTCTTTCTCTGAGGCAAGTAAATTAATCAGGCCTAGAGAAGGCGCTCCGGCCATCCTGATTTTCAACTTCTGTTTGCGGAAAAATTCTTCATATTCCCTAATAACAGCTTCTCTGGCAATGGAAACAAAAACCTTTCCTTTGTTTTTTGAATGGATTAGATCAAATGCTATCCGGTTGTCTTTCGGCATCATCGGCATTTGTTTTTTTATTTTAAAACTGATGTACTCTTCTTTTTCTTCCGGGGAAGGCGGCAGCGATTCAAATGGGAATATAAAGATTTTTTGAGACAGTTCCGGAAGCAAGAAAATAACTTTATGCTCTGAGCTATTCAACCGGGCTAAACCTGCTCTCATGCTTTTTTCAAGGGAGGCGGAATTTGTGATATTCTTTTTATAAAAAGAAGGCTCCACCACATTCTCTCCCAACGGCTGAACAAAATAAGATTTAATTTTTTTATCTTTGGATGATAAAAACAAGCCGCTAAGATAAGAAGAAGAAAACTGAAAAACAGTCAGCGGCAGAGGAATCCGTGTGAAAAAATCCCTTAACTTCTCTGTTATCGTTTCCATTTTACATATTCCCAATTAACCTGAATCATTCAACAAACGTAGCTTTATTTAATTCCGTCAGACTGGTTACTCCATTTAAAGTTTTTTGTAAACCTATTTCCCGTAACGATATCAATCCTTCCTTTTTTGCCTGTTTTTTGACTTCAGAAAGCGGCTTTTTATCCAGAATCATCTCTCGTATTTCATCCGACAGTTCAAGAAACTCGGCAATTGCAGTTCTACCCTGGTAACCGGTCTGATTGCATTCCGGACATCCAGAGGCCTCGTAAAAAACTTCGTTCTTATATTTAGCCGGGTCAAGTCCGGATTCAAACAGTTTTTTATCACTTAATTTAATCTTTTGCTTACAATTGGGGCAGAGTATCCTTACTAACCTCTGAGCAAGGATACAGTTCAGTGCGGAAATAAAGCTAAAAGGATCGACTTGCATATGGAGAAAACGTCCAATGACATCAAAAACATTGTTGGCATGAACCGTTGTAAAAACCAGATGGCCGGTCAGGGCTGATTGGATAGCTATCTGAGCAGTCTCGGGATCTCGTATCTCACCCACCATTATCTTGTCCGGATCATGCCGCAATATCGACCTTAATCCACGGGCAAAAGTAAGGCCTTTTTTTTCATTCACGGGAATCTGAGTAATACCGTCGATCTGGTACTCAACAGGGTCCTCAATAGTAATGATCTTGTCCTCAGGTGATTTAATCTCCGTTATGGCAGTATAGAGAGTCGTTGTTTTTACGCTGCCCGTAGGTCCAGTAACCAGCAGCATGCCATAAGGTTTTATTATGTATCTTTTAAACCTCTCCAGGACGTTATCGGAAAATCCCAGGAGAGATAATTTCAGTTCGGAAATGGCTTCAGTAATCATATCTTTATCCAGAACTCGAATAACAGCATCCTCTCCAAAGATACTCGGCATGATAGAAACACGAAAATCAATAGTTTTATCTTTGATCTTTAGGCGGAATTTCCCGTCCTGAGGCACTCTTCTTTCTGCTATATCCAGGTCAGACATGACTTTTATGCGTGAGATTATGGGCGACTGGAATTTTTTATCAATCGGCTCCATTGCATTGCCTAACACACCATCAATACGGAACTTGATGATCATTCCTTCTTCCCGGGATTCTATATGGATATCACTGGCTCGCTTCTGAACTGCAGTGAAAATAATAGAATTAACTAATTTTATTATGGAACCATCCTGGTCAGCTAATCTCTCAACCGAAATCGAATCTTCCTGATCTAAGCCATCTTTATCCAAAACCTGGACAATATAGCCTTCAGTTGCATCTTTAAGAACCTGAAGCGCTGTCTCACTTTTTCTGAGAGCCTCATGGATTCCCAGTTGAGAAGCAGCAAACACGGTAATTTTTTTCCCACAAAAGGACTCTATTGAATCAATGATAGAAATATTTGAAGGATCGGCAACAGCTATTTTCATGATGTTTTCATCTTCTTCCAGAGGGATAAAATCCGAACGGTAAAGAAAATCGACCGGGAATGATTGAACCAATTCCCGGTTAAAAACATATGACGAGAGGTCGACATAAGTAACATTATATCTTTCTGCCAATTTCCTGGTCTTCTCTTCTGCAGCTATAAGATTCTTTTCGAGTTCTTCTTTTTTGTTATTATTTTTCACCTTACAACTCTTATTAAATTAAAAATCGGAATGTAGACTGAAAGGAGCATCAAAGCCACAATCAATCCCATAAAAATAATTATCAACGGTTCAAATAAGGAGACAAAAGTATCGATCTTGCCTTGAATCCTGTCGTCATAAACCTCAGCTACTTCTTTAAGCATACCGTCAAGATTGGCTGAAGATTCCCCGATCCGGATCATATCCAGAGCCAAAGAATCAAAAAACCCGGCCCTGTCGATCGAATTTGAAAGACTCTCCCCATGTCTTATAGATTCAGCCAGGTTTGACATTTTTTTTCTGAGGTACTTGTTTGGGACAGCCTTATGGGCGATACTTACAGCTGGTATGAGAGATATTCCACCTTTAAGCAGAAGCCACAGGGTCCGGGAAAAGAGGGCAACCGCAGCCTCGACCCAGATTTTATTGGCATATGGGATCATCATTTTAAGCTTGTCCAGCCAGACTTGGCTTTTTTCCTTGCGGCCCATCTGAATCAATACAATCGCTAGAACAGCAAACAAAATAAGACCGACATAAAAACGCTTTTTGATAAACAGCGAAAACGATACCAGAGCTGAAGTAATGGCGGGAAGCTGAGCTCCGAATTCATTATAAAAATTTGAGAACCGGGGAATGATAAAATTTATAATCACAGCCATTAAAGCAAAGGAGAGCCCAAGCAGAAGGGCCGGGTATATCACTGCCCTTTTAATACTTTGCTTTGTCCGGGAAATAACTTTTTCATATTCAATATAGCTATTGATGGTATCAGCCAGGTTCCCGCTTTGTTCCCCGGCCATCAAGGCTGCAATATATACAGTGGAAATTTTTTCTCTGCATTGAGAAAAGGCTTTTGAGAGGGCTTTTCCATCCCGGACATCATTTCCAATAGCAATAAGCAACTCTTTAAGACGAGTATTTTTTACTCGGCCGGAAATAATCTCTATACATTTAAGGATCGGATATCCGGCTTTAATAAGAGACACAAGTTCCTGATTAAACATGATAAAATCTTTGCTTTTAATCTTCTTTCCAAAAGGAATATCTAGGATATCTATGCGCTTCCAATCCCGTTTTATCGATAAGATGCAAAAACCTTTTATCTCAAAGTGTTTTTTACACTCATTCCTTGAAAGAGAAAAAAAAGATTGTGAAATAACCCGACCTTCTTCAGTAGCTAATCGGCATAGAAAATATGGCATTATTAATCGCTCTATCTATGTTATGTTAGATAATCATCCAATATTTGTCAATATGTCCGTTGATGGGATGTTGACAAATATATGTTAAAGTTTTAATTTAGAAGAGTGAAAAAAAAGACATATATCTCGATTTTTCTGCTTCTTCTAATCCTGGTCATCATCACTTCCTTCAGCATAAGTGCTGCAAGCTTTAAGTCTTCCCCTCAAAACGTCAAAGATCAGGAAGATGACTATATGAGTAACATCCTTTTAAGGAATACCGAACCGCTAGGCCTGAAAGATAACCCTTCCTTGAGGAAATTCCTAAATCAGCCGGGGATAAAATGGGCCATAAGGTCGACGAAACCCTCTATATTAAATTGACTAACCCTATATATTACTAACCTGAATTATTCATAACAGGTTTTTTTATGAACAAGAAGATACATTTTGCCATCCTCCCGATTTTAGCCCTGTTGGTCCTGGGCGGTTTAAATGTCTCAAGAAAAATAACCTGGCGAGAACCTACTGACGGAGTCATCTGGAAACAAAAACCAAACGGGCTTACTGCTGTTAAGGTTGACAAGAACAGTCAGGCCTACCTGCAAGGCGGCATCAAGAAAGGGGATATTCTTTATAAGATCAACGGCAGCCCGGTCCAAAATCAAATCGATGTAGCAAAAAAACTGTGGGAAGCAGCAACTCTCAACCAAAAAGCTACTTATGAGATCGTCCACGAGGGTTATCTGACCACTCCTGCTTTATTCATAGCTCAGAAAGGGACCAATCTGATTTATTTCTACCTAGCCCTTATCGGGCTGACGACTCTGATCATAGGTTGTATTGTTCTTTTTAAGGCCAGAAAGCCGCTTTCCCTGCCGTATGTCTTTTTCTTCCTAGTCTCGCTAGCATTTTACACTTATCACATTTATTCCCCTACCGGAGAACTCGACCTCCTTGACAGCGCATTTTACTGGCTGGATAAGATCGGTTTCCTGATATTTCCCCCTTTGCTACTTCACTTCTTTATTATCTTCCCCAGACGAAAAAAAATCCTTAAAGATAAAATATCATCTCTTAATCTGCTCTACCTTCCGGGAGCCGCTCTTCTTATAGCCAAGATATTCATTCACTTACCAAATATTCTGAAATTAAACAATAATTTTATCATTCAGTACTATCAAACCACTGAAAAGCTTGATCTGCTCCATTTTGCCATTTTCTCATTAATTGCCCTCGCAGTTGTTCTTAATGACACCCTGAAAGCCTCTAATGTTACCATGAAAAAACAGTTGAAATGGATCGTCTATGGACTTGGATTCGGAATTACCCCTTTTACTTTTTTCTATATTACCCCCTATTTATTAGGACAAATTCCGCCGATGGCAGCTGAACTCACGGTTATTTTTCAAGCTTTAATTCCCCTGACATTTGCCTACTCTATATCCCGCTACAAACTTATTGATATAGAAATAATTCTTAAAAAAACCGTCCCTCTGATCTTTTCTTATGTTTTTATCGCTCTTCTCTACTTCATAGTCAGTTCCCAGACAAAAATATTTCCAGAGGACGAGCTTCAAGCCCTGATTTTAGGAATTCTTGCTATAATCCTGGGGGCAACACTGTTCACACCAGTAAAAAAACTCACTCAAGCCCTGATAGACAGAGTCTTTTACAAAAGAAGCTATAAATATAGAAAAACTCTGCTTACTATAAGTCAAGAACTCAACCGGGAAAGAAACTTACAGAAACTATCGCAATCTCTCCTGGATCTCATTACCAATGCCCTCTCTTTAAAATATATCGCTTTGCTTTTACCAGAAGACGAGAAGGGGGGATCTTTTATAATCCTAAAATCTCTTGGGAACACTACTTCAAATAGAACCCGGATTTCTCTTGAAGAAAAGCTTTATTATCATTTGAAAAAGACAGAATTCATATCTGAGTACTCTTTAAGCAACAGAAAAGACCTTCAGAAAAGTTTTCACCGCCTGTCTGCCTACGGGTTTTTCCATATGATGCCCTTGACCGTTGAGAACAAACTGATCGGCTGCCTTGCCATGGGAAAAAAGCACGATAATACGCTTCTAAACTCTGAAGATTGGGAAATATTAAGAACAATATCATCACCCATGGCTCTGGCACTTGAGAACGCTTATCTCTATGAACAGGCAAACATCCGCGCCAAAGAACTGGAAAGGCTCAAAGATTATAGCGAAAATATTATTGAAAGCCTTACAGTAGGGGTCGCAGTTCTTGACCAGAATGGGAAAATCACAGGCTGGAACCGGGTATTGGAAGAAACATTCCAAAGAAAAAAAGAAGAATTATTGGGGAAAAAATTAATTCATATTATGGGAAAATCCAATTATTCGGCTCTGTTTCCTCCAGATACTCAACAAGGGTTCCGTCTGATGAGTGAAATATCGATTAAGATCCCTTCTGGCAAGGAAAAAATATTTGACATCGCGAAAACTCCTTTACTCGATAATACAATGAATCCTTATGGGACCATCATAGTATTTGAAGATACAACAGAAAAGATTTCTCTGCAGCAACAGCTCATCACTTCTGAGAAACTTGCCTCAGTAGGGCTGCTCTCAGCCGGTGTTGCCCATGAAATCAATACTCCTTTAACCGGTATTTCCAGCTATGTACAGCTGCTGCAAAAAAAAATGTTGGAATCTCCTCATTCCCAAATATTGAAAAAAATTGAGGTCCAAACTGAAAAGGTTGCCCTAATTGTTAAAAGCCTTTTGAACTTCGCACGTAATCCATCGGAATCAATGCTTTACCAAGTCGATTTAAAAGAGACTCTGGAAGGAATCATATCGCTTATTGATTATAAATTAAGAAATTTAAATATCCGCCTGGAACTGAGCTTGGATTCTATCAATCCTATCTGGGCCCATGGGGAAAGACTGCAGCAGGTATTTATAAATATTATTTTGAATGCAATAGATGCTATGCCGGACGGGGGGACCTTGATAATTGAGCTTTCCAAAAAAGAGAACCAGGCCGTTATAAAAATTCAGGACACTGGGACCGGAATAAAAACTCAACATCTTCCGAACATTTTCGACCCGTTTTTTACTACAAAAGGTATTGGAAAAGGAACCGGTTTAGGTTTATCAATCAGTTATGCTATTATAAAAGAGCATGAAGGCAGTATATCTGTAGAGAGTAAAGTTAAAAAAGGCTCGACCTTTAAAATTTTCATCCCTATGGATTTAGATAAAAATGAAAAACCTGAAAAAAAGAGAATACCTCATAAAGGAAAATGAATAAAACTGGATTGATTCATATTATTGATGACGAATCTATTATTCATGAAGTCTTAGGAGAACTTTTAACTTCTGAGGGATACAAAATAGAGAGTTCTTTCAGTGGAGAAGAAGCTCTAAAAAAACACACACACAAAGCATTTGACCTGACTCTGCTCGACCTTTTAATGCCTGGAATAGATGGAATAAAAACCCTTAAAGAAATTAAAAAAAAAGACCCTAAAGCAATAATAATAATAATAACAGCCTATGCTTCGGTAGAATCAGCCATCTCGACCATGAAAATCGGCGCATTTGATTACATCCAGAAACCCTTCAAACACGACGAACTGCTTCTTACTATTCAAAGGGCAATTGAGCACAAAAAACTTAGGGAGGAAAATCTACATCTTAAAGACCGACTAAAGAAGAAATTCAGTTTTGATAACATCATAGGTAAAAGCAAGGTGATGCAGGACGTTTTTGAGGTCATTAAAGCTTCAGCTCCCACCCGCAGCACAATTCTTATTCAAGGAGAGAGCGGCACAGGCAAAGAACTGGTCGCACAAGCCATTCACCAGAACAGCGACCGACGCAATTTTCCCTTCATCACCGTCAACAGCGGGTCTCTCCCTCCGGACTTACTGGAAAGTCACCTTTTCGGCCATGTAAAAGGAGCCTTTACCGGGGCAGTCAGCCAAAAAAAAGGGCTTTTTGAAACAGCAGACCAAGGAACTATCTTCTTTGATGAAATTTCTTCAATAAACCTGGAGACTCAGGCAAAATTACTCCGAGTCATGCAGGAGAAAGAGTTCATGCAGCTGGGAGGCACCAAGACCATAAAAGTCGATACAAGACTGATAGCAGCAACCAATACAGAGCTGGAAGAACTGATCCGGGAAAAACAGTTTCGAGAAGACCTTTACTACCGCCTGAACGTAATTAAAGTTGAGATTCCTCCTCTTCGGAATCGAAAAGAAGACATCCCTTTACTTGTTAAACATTTTATAGATATATACAGCAAAGAAAACAATAAAGATATTCATGAAGCTACAGAAGAGGTTATGGAGATATTAGAGAAGTATCACTGGCCTGGAAATATCCGGGAGTTAGAAAATTTAATTGAAAGAGCTGTCGTTTTTAGCACATCTTATATAATAACCCGGGAAAACCTCCCGCCACTTCTGCTTTCATCAGACTCTGAAGAACTAATAAACATCTCTCTTCCGAAGGGAAATCTTCACTTAAAAGAACAAACCCACCTCTTTCAGAAACATGCTATAATCACTGCCCTTAAAAAGACCAATGGCGTACAAAAAAAAGCTGCCGCCCTGTTAGGAGTCAAACCTACTACATTGAATGAAAAAATAAAACGCTTTAAGATCAATACAACTGACCTGCCGGATTAAACAGCTATCCTGGATTATTCACGAGTCGAGGTTGCCGTAGATACGAAAAAGCAGAAAGAACAGGAACTTCAGGAAAGGCAGTAAAATTTGAAAAGTTCAAAGTCTTCTTAATGAAATTCTGATGTGGCTGAAGCGAGCACAAGCCACACAAGAATTTCATCCACATCGCAATTTTTTTATGAATAGTTCAGGCTATCAGCTATTTAAAATGGAAAGTTCCGGGAACCGCTTTGTCCGGATTAATCTTTATCTTCCCCGGCTTGCCTATTACCCTAAATTCACAGTTTACGACCCTATTATTGATGATAATTTTTTTACGTATTTTTTTCCCATCATCTCTCCATTCCAGCCACAGAGGGAAAACAAACAGTTCCTTAGTCTGAACAAATTCAAATTTGAGGATACTGCCATCCTTTTCTATAATAATGGAATGCGATGCTCTTACTTCAGGAAGTTTATAAGAATCAAACCATTTTTCAAAAAATAATTCCAAGTCCTTTCCTGAGACATCGTGAAAAACATTCATAAATTCAACTGTTGTCGCAGCGCTGTATTTATGCCGACTGAAGAACCTTTTTATTCCCGCAAAAAAAAGCTCATCTCCCAGTAAGTCCTTTAACATGTTTAAAACCAATGCTGCTTTATTATATACAATAGCCTGATAAGCCTCATAGTTGAAATGACTTATCCGGGAACCCATTGTTATTCCACCCCAGGCAGATTTCTTTTTAACCCCGCCGGAAATCTTTTCTAAAATTCGATTATAAACTTTACCTCCGTATTTTTCTTTTAAAAAAAGAATCGCTGCAAACTGGGATATTCCTTCGCTCAGCCATATATCCCGATATGAATCCCAATCCAAACCGTGACCCCACCATTGATGCGCTATCTCATGTGCTAAAAAATATTCCTTCCAACTGGATAGGTCCACTGGGCTGTCTGTCCTTCGCCTTAGGCCTGGATTGGATACCATAGGCAATAATTCATTCAGCACGATAAACGAAGCCAGACTAGACCCTCCGCGTGTATCCCATGGCCTTTTAATAATCCATAGCTTCTCATAAGGAAAAACACCAAATATCTTTACATAAAACTTCAGAATATCTCCTGCGCCTTCAAACACACCCCATTTATCAGCCTGAGAATGGCTGGCTCTGGAATATCGCAACGGAACCGTATCTGCCTCTTCTTCGATCTTTGTCAATTTGCCCACCAGAAAAGAGAGGTATTTAACAGGCTTCTTCGATTCGAACACAAAAACAGAGTTTCCCATTTTCCCGACATCTTCAACGTCTTTCAGCCCCTGCAACTGGTATTTCTCAATTAATTTGCCATTGGAAACAGCTTGGTAATCAGGTGGGACGGTCACCTTAAAACGAGCAGTAAAATAGTCTTCATCCGAAGTTAAAGGATACCAGTAATCAGAGCGGGTATATAGATAGGTATCATATAAGCGATTATATGCCGCCCTCATCTTTTGAATATTATCAGCCTCTTTTTCCTCTGGTTTTAAAACCGAGGAAGGCAACTTGCCCCGGTAATAAACTTCAATAAAGCTTATCTGTCCTCTTGAAGGGCGTTTGAGAAAGTAAATATAAACAATCTTCCGTAAATTATCCCTGGTGTAATACAATTCCCGCTTATTTTCATCATTAACACGCAAAATCTCAAATTCCGGGTTCAGCATTAATTTAATCCCATCTAGCAGTCCGACCTTGGTTTCTAATTTGATCTTTGCTTTTCCAGCAAAAAAATTTTCTTCAGGGCTATAGTTAATATCGATCTCATAATTCTTTACATCAAACTTCTGCCCAAAAGAAATAAAAATCCTTTTCTGCTCCTTATCAAGCGGTGGGGAATAAAGGTTAATGATCCGACCTTCCTTCCATTGATAGAAGTTTATTTCGTCATCGGAAAAAGGAGAATAAATATAGGAAATATCACCTAATCTAGCCCCTTCAAACTCGATTACAGCTTCATCCCCCTGTGGTAATAAGGACAAGAATTCATTGTCCAAAGAATTTTTTACTGTAAATGAGCGGGAATAATGTTTTGTAAAAAGTGAATAGGCTTTTTTTCTAGCTGACTTAGATACCGGCAGGACTTCATCTGTTTTTTTAATGATTCTGGCATTTTTTTTGAAAACAGAATTTGAGAAACGCAAATAAACATAATCCAGTTTATCATTAAGGATCCGTTTTTTGTATATCAATTCAAGTTGATGCTGCTCCCTTGGATGAGAAGGCGAAAATGTCATTTCCCCCTTGCCGGTCACAATAAGAGCAGTCTCCAGGTCCGGGATATTATCATAGAACAGGACAGCGTCCTTAAATCGGATAGAAATATCCTTGTGTTTAAACTCAAAGCTCTTCACTTGTTCAATTTTTTCTGAAGGAATTTCAAGTTTAAAAAGCCGTTTGCTTTCTCCTAAATGCTCATTATTAGTAACCTGCCAGGAGCTTTTTTCCATGATCAGAGAAAACTGCCACAATTCAAGAATTACTGAATAAGGATTTTTAAAAAACATTCTTAGATATACTTCTGGCGCACTCATTTTTTTGCCGCTTACGGAAACAGGATAGACCGATACTGTATCCATCCTTAAATCCGTAAACATACTAGATATTCTGGCTTTTTCCAGCGCTCGGACTTCAGGTGAGAATAATTCAAGATATGAATGAATATCTTTTGCTTCCAATACCTCCTTTATCCTGGAGATAAATGAGTTCAAATCCTCATTCCGTTTATCCTGGGCCAGAGATAAAACAGTAATCCCCGCCAGAAATAAAATTATATATACAGAAGAAATCCTCTTTCGTTTCATCTTATCTTTATCACTTAACCTGGATAATTCATACTTTAATGCGCCTCTCTTCTTTTACTACATTTAATACAATATGAGTTACAGACCTGTCAACATTTTCACTCACCAAAAGATTCTTAATAAAATCATTCAGGTCAGCCCGGTCCCGGAAATATCCGATAACAATAGAATCCCATTCTCCGGTAATATCATATACAGCAGCCACACGTAAGTCCTCCGCGATATTCCTCTGCGTTTCCAATAATTTTCCCTGAGAAATTCTTAATGCAATAATCGCTATCATCTTAATGCCAAAGTAATCCATATCCACAAGCGGAATATATCCTTTTATGACCCCTGACCCTTCAAATTTCTTCACTCTATGAATAATGGAAGTGACAGAAACCCCTGTTTCTCTAGCGATTTCACGGAAGCTCCTGCGGGCATTCTCATTCAGAACCCGGATTATCTTTCTGTCCATATCATCCGCCATGCTTTCTTCGGCTTTTGTCTTATTTTTATCCATTTTTTTCCCTATTTGTTACTTTATTAATTTATTTCCTTGACAATTATAGTTTTTTATTTAAAATATATCAATAATTGAATTGCCAGTGTGAATAATCCAGGTTACTGGAAAATAAAATCCGGCTCCCAATTGGAGGGATTATGCGAGAAATAAACAGGAACTGCAAAAAGAAATTTGGATTTAAAGACGAAGAAGAAGTACTGAAAACAGTGTTTGACCCGGATAGTAACATCGAGTTTATCCGTATCATTTTCCCTGATATCCTCGGAAGGAGTATGGACTTTTCCATTCCGGCGAACGAACTGGAAAGAGCTTTTAAAGAAGGAAAAGGCTTTGATGGCTCATCAATCGAAGGCTTTATGCGTATCGAGGAAAGCGACCTTTTGATAAAGCCTGATGCCAGGACTTTCCGGGTAATTCCCTGGGAATACCAGGGTTTTAACGAAAAAACCAGATGGCAAGAGGCTATAATGTCAGGAGATATTCTTACTCCTGAAGGGAATCCCTATGACGGTGATTCACGTTATGTTTTAAAAAATGCCCTAACTATGGCAAAAAAGGAGTTCGGAATCGACGACTTCAAGATCGGGCCGGAGCTCGAGTTTTTCATATTCCCTAAAAAAAACACAGCCAAACCTCTTGATGACGGGGGGTATTTTTTTGGCGGTATGCATGGAGAAATCCGAAAAGAAATTCAACTTCTCCTAAAAAAAATGGGCATAGATTCTGAATATGACCACCATGAAGTCGCCAATGGCCAGCATGAAATCGACCTGAAATATCTAAGCGCCCTGGAAATGGCGGATGTAAGCATTCTGTTTAAGTATGTAGTTAAAAAAGTCGCCCGTATGCATGGCCTGTACGCCACTTTTATGCCCAAACCTTTAAACGGCCAGAATGGAAGCGGCATGCATGTGCATCAATCGATCTGGAGTAAAGGAAAAAACCTGTTTTTCAGCTCAAACAGCCCTTACCACCTGTCCCAAAAAGCCCGCCACTACACTGCCGGACTTATGGTGCATTCCCAGGAAATCTCCGCTGTATTCTGTCAATGGGTTAATTCATACAAACGTTTGATCAGAGGATATGAAGCTCCGGTTTACATCGCCTGGGGACAAAGAAACCGTTCCGCTTATATCAGGGTGCCTGAATACCAGCCGGGAAAAGAACATTCCACCCGTATTGAACTAAGATCACCTGACCCGGCCTGCAACCTCTACCTGGCATTCGCAACCATGGTGATGGCGGGGCTGAAAGGAATGCGGGAGAAATACGATCTTGCCGACCCGGTCGAAGAAAACATTTATGCAATGTCTAATGCAAAACAAAAGAGGCTTCATATCAAAACCCTGCCACCCAACCTCATTAAATCTCTGGACTACATGAAGAAAAGCGTCCTGGTCAAGGAAATCCTGGGAGAAAATGTCTTTCACAAGTTCATCAACAATAAACATTTGGAAATCGAGGAATATAATAAAAATGTCTCCCAGGAATACGATAAAAAAGTATCAGACTATGAAGTAGAGAAATATATGCCGATTCTCTAACCTGCATTATTCATAAAAATTGCCGCTGCTGTATTCAAAAAAAAACAATATCTTATTTTATCAGCGGCACTTTTTACCTTTTAGGCGAGCCGATCTTACCTCATCTGCTTTGTTGCCGCGGATTCGCGGTGAAATACCACAGCTTCATCCCCTGCGCCTCGCATCTGCGGCAACCTCGACCCTTGAATAATTCAGGTACACCTGCATTATTCATAAAAATTGCCGCTGCTGTATTCAAAAAAAAACAATATCTTATTTTATCAGCGGCACTTTTTAAGAATAACCAGGATCCGCAGGCGCCGAGAAAAATGAAGAAGAATGGCGTTAAAAATCTGAAGCGAGCGTATCCATACCTTCAGCTTCATCTAATCCTAATCTACTTATTTCTTGTACTGGCATCCATTATTGCGAGGAATAGGAAGGGGCTTACCCGTATCCATGCGGTACATCTTTTTTAAGTAAAAAAAAATTAAGGGAACTCCAGTTCTGCTTTACCCTTGGGCTAAGTTATGGTATAAATTACATCTGGTTAAAAATGAATATAATCGAGATTGCAATCCAGCTTTTTGTCATCCTCTTCGCTATTACTGTACACGAAGCATCCCATGGCTGGGCTGCCTATAAATTAGGCGATCCGACCGCTCATATCATGGGACGGGTTACACTTAATCCGATGGCACACATTGACCCTGTAGGCACAGTACTCCTACCAGTTATCCTAGTAATTATGGGAGCTCCCCCTTTCGGCTGGGCAAAACCCGTCCCGGTCAATCCCCTAAACCTGAAAAACCCCCGCCGGGACAACCTCCTGGTTTCTGCTGCCGGCCCGCTTTCAAATCTGGTCGTGGCTGCCTCTGCTATGTTGACTTTGCTGATTTTGAAATCATTAAGCCCGAATGTAAACTACTTTTTAAATACCTTTCTAAGCGGAAGAGGAGGGCTTCCTAAAGGGTTCTATCCGTTAGAAGGCCTGGCAATGCTTCTTTTTTACGCCATATTTCTCAATGTTCTGCTGGCAGTCTTTAACCTGATCCCCATCCCTCCGCTGGACGGCAGTGGGATCTTAATGGGGATTCTGCCGGAACAAGCTGCCCGAAGATACGACAGCATCCGTCCTTACGGCTTTCTTATCGTACTGGGATTGCTTTATCTAGGCATCCTTAATCTTATCTTCAGGCCGATCTATATTATCATTATATTAATATTAAGAATATTTTAAAATGACAGAAAAAAAACAACAAATCGTTCTAAGCGGAATGCGGCCGACCGGCGCCTGCCATTTAGGCCACTTAGTCGGCGCCTTCCGCAACTGGCTGAAACTGCAGGAAAAATATCAGTGTTATTATTCTATTGTGACCTGGCATGCCTTAAGCTCTGAATACCATAATTCAAAGGTCATCCGGGATTATACTTTTGAAGTTGCGGCTGACTGGTTAAGTGTCGGGCTTGATCCGGAAAAGAGTGTGCTTTTTGTCCAATCAGATGTAAAGGAACATGCCGAGCTTCATTTACTGCTTTCCATGATCATTCCTTTACCCTGGCTGCAAAGAGTACCGACCTTTAAGGAAATGAAGAAAGAACTTGCCGAAAAAGATCTGAATACTTACGGATTCCTGGGATATCCGGTACTGCAGACCGCTGACATACTCATCTATAAAGCGAGTATAGTCCCGGTCGGGGAAGACCAGGCTTATCATCTGGAGCTTGCCAGGGAAATAACCCGTCGGTTCAACCGTTTTTTCGGCAATGTCTTCCCTGAACCCCAGATGCTCCTTACTGAAGTACCAAAGCTTGCCGGAACCGACGGACGTAAAATGAGTAAATCCTTCGGCAATGCCATCCTTATGAAGGATCCACCTGAGATCATCCGGAAAAAAATATCGCCCATGACTACAGATACCCGCCGGAAAAGAAGAAGCGACCCGGGGGAACCGGACGACTGCCCGGTATTCACCCTGCACAAGTCCTTTGTATCCAAAGAAAAGAGAGAAGAACTGACTCAAGGCTGCCGCACAGCCGGGATCGGATGTGTGGAATGCAAAAATGTTGTTATAGAAAAAATAATCGCAGACCTTTCCAGTTTCCGGGAAAAAAGAAAATACTACGAAAATCATCCGGAGCTTGTCTGGGACACTCTGGAAAATGGGAATAATAAAGCCCGGAAAAAAGCTCAGAAAACAATGGAAGAAGTAAGAACAGCCATAGGGATCTGACCGCCAGCAAGATATATGGAAGCGACAAACAGCTACCAGGTCAAATTAGAAAGCTTTGAGGGCCCTTTAGACCTACTGCTGTTTCTTATCAGAAAGAAAAAGCTCGACATCCACGATATACCTATTGCTATTATCACCAGAGAATACCTCAAATACCTTGAAAAAAAAGAACATATAAACCTGGAACATGAAGCAGAATTTCTTCTTATTGCCGCCCTTCTAATCTATATCAAATCCCAACTGCTTCTGCCCCGGGAAACTGTTCCGGAAGAGGAGAAAGACCCTCGCCAGGATCTGGTAAACCGTCTTCTAGACTATCAAAACATCAAGACAGCATGTTCCATTCTCAGAAAAAAAGAGAAAGATCAAATGCAAAAATGGCAGCGGAGTTTTCTGCCCCCAATGCCGGTTTCCGATGAGCTGGAATTCTTAGAAGTTTCTTTATTCGACCTGGCCGAAGTATTTTTTACCTTGATGAAGAAAAAAGAAAGAGAAAACGTCAAGCTTATTGAAGGAAAAGAATATTCATCAAAAGAAAAAACAGAGGAGATTCTCGGCCTGCTTAAAAAAAATGATTTCCTTGATTTTCTGGCTTATTTTAATAAACATCAATATATTGACGAGGCCATGCTTTCATTCTTCTGTCTTTTAAACCTAATTAAAAACCGCATCGTTTTTGCAGTACAGGACACTCTTTTCAGCAGGATCAAGGTCTGGCTACGTAAAGAGAGCCCTGCATGAACTTAAACTTAAAATCCATTATTGAATCCCTTATTTTTATTTCAAGAGAACCACTTACTTTCGAAAAAATAAAAAGCATCTTAAATGAAATCCCGGACAAAGAAATTGAAACTGTTATAAGCGAGCTTATCCACACCTATTCTTCACAAGACAAAGGCATCAAAATCACCAAAACAGGCGGAGGGTATCTTTTTATAACAAAAACCGAAAATGATAAATGGATAAAACGCCTCCTTAACCTGGAAAAAAAAAGCAAACTTTCTCCAGCAGCATTAGAGACCTTATCTACAGCCGCCTATTACCAACCAATAACTCAGGCAGAGATCTCAACTCTGAGAGGAGTTGACTCCACGCATGCACTAAAAACCCTTCTGAAGAAAAGACTGCTCAAGATAACCGGCCGGAAAAAAGGCCCCGGGAGACCCCTGATCTACAGAACTACAAATAAATTTTTAATCTATTTCGGGTTAGACTCTATAAAAGACCTCCCTTCCAAAGAAGAACTTGAAAAGATCCTGGGTGGAGAAGAAAACCATTAATAAAAAATTATTTCTTAAACTTGCCTATAGAAGTTGGTATAAACATCCTTAAACAGGGAATCCACTTGGATAAAAGAGTTTCGCCCCACCTCGCAGCTATCCAGGCTTTATTATCAAGTCGCAATGAACTCGATTCAAATAAACCCATCCTTTTAGCCGACTTTCCTGACTTTACCGCGGTAAAAAAAGGGGGAATAGGAGCTCATCTGCATTCGCCGAATTGAAGCTAAGTTATGTTTTTACCTATATTTAGATTGACAACCTCCCTCTCTTAGTATAGTATACTTATTCATTTTTCATAATAATTCAAACAGGAATTATGGAAATTATAATAGCTGAAAACTCAGGACTATGTTATGGTGTCAAACGGGCCCTGCGAATAGCCAAGCAAACACGCGCCGACAAATCGGAAAAAGTCTATACCCTTGGCGATCTGATCCATAATCCCCAGGTTATTGCTGACCTGGAAAAACACGGCATCCATTCAGCAAAAGACCTGAATAAAATCAACAACGGTACTGTCATCATCCGCAGCCATGGGGTTTCTCCCCAAATATACGATTTTTTAACCAATAAAAACATAAACATCGTCGATGCTACCTGCCCAATAGTAAAAAAAATTCAAAGATTGGTCTCAAATCTGTCAAAAAAAGAAGAAGAAATAATCATTGTCGGGAATAAAGAACATCCTGAAATAAAAGGATTGATCGGTTACAGCCAAGGAAAAGGGGTTATCATAGAAAATGAAGCACAGGCACGCAAGCTTCCTCAAAAAAGAAAAAGAGCTGTGCTCGTTCAATCCACTCAGAACATCCATCTCTTCCAACGGACTGTTAATATCCTTTCTGCAAGAACAGAGAAACTAGATATCCATAATACAATCTGTCAATCCACTCAAACCAGGCAAAAATCGACTTCAGAACTCGCTTCTCAAGTCGATGTCCTTTTTATAATCGGAGGCAAGAACAGTTCCAACACACACACACTTTATAAAATATCCAAAAAAGTGTTAACCAATACATATTTCATTGAGAAAGCCAACCAAATCACTCCGGAAATGTTGAAGGGAGCTAGCAAAATCGGACTTTCAGGTGGAGCCTCAACTCCGCCTAAAGCCATAAAAGAAGCTGTAGTTAAGATTAAATCCAGTTTAAAATATCAATTTCACAGGGAGAAAACAGTCAAATGTCTGAACTAAGCAATAATGCCAAGAAAGAAGAGGAAAGCTCACAAAAAGATTTCGAAGCCCTCTTAGATAACTATCAATTCAAAGCCGATGAATTGACTTTGGGTCAACTGGTAAAAGGGAAAGTTATTAAAGTCACTCCTTCCTTTGTTCTCGTTGATGTCGGATCAAAATCCGAAGGGATTATTCCCCTTGAAGATTTTATTGATAAAGAGGAATTAAATAAGCTCAATCCCGGAGATGAGGTTGAAGCCGTCCTGGAAAAAAGCAACTTGGAAGAGGGATATCTCACTCTTTCTAAAAAAAGAGCTACCGCACTTAAGGCATTAAACAATCTGGAAAAAGCCCACCTCCATAATAACTGGATTATCGGAAAAATCACCCAGAAAGTAAAAAGCGGTTATATGGTAAATGTAGGCATTAACACTTTTCTACCCGACTCCCATGCTGATATTAGAATAGTAAAAGACCCTTCCCGCATAATTGGAAATCGTTACAAGTTTAAAGTCATCAAATTCAATCGCAAAAATGAAAACGCGGTTCTCTCCCGGAAACTACTCATGCAGGACGAAAAGGAGAAAAGAAAAAAACAGGTTTTCTCCCAGCTGGAAACCGGAAAAATATTTAAGGGAAAAGTAAAATCTCTCACAAATTTTGGTGCCTTTGTTGATCTGGGCGGAGTGGAGGGATTATTACATATCTCTGAAATGTCTTGGGGCAATATAAATCATCCTTCCGAAATACTCCACCAGGGTCAGGAAATCGATGTCGTCATCCTTGACTATGATGAGAAGGAAGAAAAAATATCCCTTAGTTTAAAACAGCTCTCAAAAGATCCTTGGGGAAATGTCGAAGAAAAATATCAAGAAGGGCAAATAATCAATGGAAAAGTCGTCAGTTTAACTGACTTCGGCGCTTTTGTCGAACTGGAAGCAGGTGTCGAAGGCCTTGTCCACATTTCCGATATGTCTTGGGCCCGAAAACTTGTCCATCCAAAAAATATCGTATCCATCGGTGAAGAAATTTCCGTCACTATATTGAATATCGAGCCTGAGACAAAACGAATTTCACTGGGACTGAAACAATCCACTCCCCACCCCTTAAAAGCTTTTCAAAAAAAATACCCCCCGGGTTCCCGAATTAAAGGCAAAATCAGCAATGTAACCGACTTCGGAGCCTTTTTAGAAGTTGAGAAGGGCGTGGAAGGCCTTATTCATATCTCAGATTTAAGTTGGAAAAAAATTAAGCACCCCTCTCAAATCGTTAAAGTCGGTGAAGAAGTTGAGACAATCGTCTTGAGTATTGATACTGAAAAACAAAAATTATCCCTCGGCATAAAACAATTGGAAGGAGACATCTGGGAAGATTTCTTTAAGAGACAAAAAAGGGGAGACCTTGTTAACGTCAAGATAGTCCGCATTGTCAACTTTGGTATCTTTGTTGAAATCACCCCAGGAATAGAAGGCGTAGTATTCTTATCAGAGCTTGACGAAAAGAGGATCGATAACCCAGCTGATGATTTTTCAGTAGGGGATGAACGTATGGCAAAAATTATTAAATTAAGCCAAAAAGACAAAAAAATATCACTTAGTTTCAAGCAAGCTCAACAGGAAATGCAAAAAAAAGAGTACGAAAAATTCATGAATAGTCAGGATGACAGAATGACTCTGGGAGATATCATGAAGGACCAGCTTAAGGGCCTCGAAAGTCTTAATAATAAAAAAAACAAAAAAGAGAAAAAGGAGAAAAAGGATGATAAAAGCTGATTTAACCAACAAAATCGCTAAAGAATTGAACCTTTCCAAACAGGAAGCAGAGGATGGAGTGAACCTCTTTTTTGAAACTATTAAAGGGGCAATCCAGAGAGGAGAAGAGATAGAACTGAGAGGATTCGGCAGTTTTCGCTATAGAAAGCGTGATGCCAGAACAGGAAGAAACCCACGTACCGGAGAACAGGTCCAGGTTCCAGCAAAAAAAGTCCTTTATTTTAAGCCGAGCAAGTTGTTGAAAAATCTTATAAATAAAAAATGAACTATATTTCTGCTCCCTGGAGAGCAAAATATGTTAAAAATGTATCTAAACAGGAAAGATGCATTTTTTGTGACAAGATCAAGCAAAATAGCGACCGGAAAGCTTATATTCTCTACCGAGGCAAATATAACTTTATAATTCTCAACAAGTATCCCTATACACCGGGACACCTTATGGTGGCTCCTTTTAAACATTCAAGCTCTTTTGAAAAAGCGGAGAAAAAATCAACCCACGAAATGATAGATCTCATAAAAATGAGCATAAAGATATTAAAACAACATTACAACCCTCAGGGATTAAATACCGGTATGAATTTAGGGAAAAGTGCAGGAGCAGGAATAGCAGACCATTATCACATGCATATTATTCCCCGCTGGACGGGCGACTCAAATTTTATGCCTCTGATCGGCAAGGCTAAGATCTTTATCGAAACCCTGGATCAGACTTACGAACAGCTTTTACCGTTATTTGAAAAAGAAAAATAAAGATGAACTTTGAACTCAAGGAAGACCAAAAACTGATCAGAGAAATGATTAAGAATTTCTCAAATGCAGAGATCAGGCCTGTTGCTAGATCTTTAGAGGACAAGCACGAATTTCCCTCTCGACTTCTTAAAAAACTTGCAGAAATCGGAGTGCTCGGGATGTCAGTCCCTGATCAATACAATGGAAATAAAACCGACCACCTTTCTTTAATTATTGCGATCGAAGAAATCAGCCGGGTCATGCCATCCCTGGCTGTAATTATCTCTGTTCACTGTTCTCTCTTCTGCCATTCCATCCTTGAATTCGGAAACGAAACACAAAAAGAAAAATACCTGCCCAAAGCGGCCAGCGGTGAGATAATCGGGGCATTTAGTCTTACCGAGCCCGGAACCGGCTCAGATGTTATCAATCTAAAATGCAAAGCCGTGCGCAAGGGGGACCAGTATATTATTAACGGCTCAAAAGCATGGGTCACAACAGGAAACAATGCTGAAGCAATAATCCTTTTTGCCAATACCGAGATCGAACCCGGCAGGAAAAAATTAAGCGCTTTTATCATTGACAAGGATATTCCGGGACTTCAGGTAGCAAAAATCGAAGAAAAGATGGGCATGCACTCTTCTTTGACTGCGGAAATTCAATTGGAAGACTGTCCGGTTCCAGCCGGCAATTTATTAGGGAAAGAAGGGCAGGGGGCATCTATTGCATTTCGCGGTCTTGATTTCTCCAGAATAGGCATTGCAGCCCAGTCGGTAGGAATAGCTCAAAGAGCCGTGGATGAAGCTCTTACTTATTCTATTCAGAGAGAAGCATTCGGTAAAAAAATCTCAGATTTTCAAGCAATACAGTTTAAACTGGCAGATATCACCACTTTAACAGAAGCATCCCGCCTGATGACCTACAGGGCAGCAGATTTATTTGATAAAGGGAGACCCTTTGCGAAAGAATCCTCCATGGCAAAGCTTTTTGCTTCAGAAGCAGCCAACAGGGCCGCTTATGAAGCCCTGCAGATCCATGGCGGTTACGGATATTCAAAGGAATTTCACATAGAACAGGTCTACCGGGACGCCAGGGTCCTCACAATTTATGAAGGCACATCAGAAATTCAGCGCTTAATAATCGCGCGGCATTTACTGAAGGAATAAGAATATATAGGAAACGATTCGAGGTGAACTAATGTTAAAATCAATGCGAAAAAATCTAAAATCATTAGCCCCAGTTCTATGGGGTGTTATTATTGCATTTATCATTTCAATATTTGCAGTTTGGGGAGGAGCAGGACGCCTTGGAGAATCCCGCAATTCAAATACAATCGCTACTATTGGAAATAAAAAAATATCCGCTGATACGTATATCCAAAATTTAAGACAGAGACTGGAAATGTTTAAGGAGGATTATAAAGAGCTGGATGCAAATTTCATCCAGCAGCTTAATATTCCCCAGCAGGTATTGGAACAGATAATTCAGAGAACAATCCTTAGCCAAAAGGCAGAAAAATTGGGTATTAGAGCATCGGATGAGGAAATAAGCAAAAAAGTCAAAAGTTTTCCGGTTTTTCAAAAAGACGGGAAATTTGTAGGTTTTGAAGAATATAAGCAAATCTTAGACTTTAACCGCATTTCCGCTTCTGAATTTGAAAAAAGTTTGATAAAGGATATAATCGTCCAAAAAATAATCCTGGTACTTACAGCCGGAATAGCGGTTTCAGAGGAAGAACTTTGGGAAAATTATAAAAAAACCAATGAAAGTGCCCAGCTCGAATATATCCTGATCGAAAACAGCAAAATGGAATTGAAGGAAGAACCCGGCTCTATAGAACTTCGGAAGTTTTTTGCTGAAAACCGGGAAAAATATGAAGTGCCGGAAAAAAGAACCGCAGATTACTTATTCTTTAAAACTGAAGAATTAAAAGATGAGATCGAGCTTATTGATACTGAAATAGAGAAATACTATAAGGACAATCTATCTCAGTTCACAGAACCTGAAAGAATTAAAGCCAGCCGGATATTCCTGCCCTATGAAAGCAATGAAAAAGAGCTGGCTAGGGCAGAAGCCCAAATCATTTTGGACAAGATCAACCGGGGCGAAGCTTTTGGGAAACTGGCTCAGTCCAATTCAAAAGATGAAAAGGCCGAGGAAAACGGTGACTGGGGCCTTTACGAATGGAAAAGGCTATCCCAGCAGGAACAGGATAAGATAAAAAGCCTCGCTCAAGGCAAAGTTTCCGGCCTTTTAGAGTTGGAAGATGGAATTTCCATTTTAAAAACAACTCAAAAGCAATCGGCTGTTCAGAAACCCCTGACAGAAGTGAAAAATCAGGTCACAGAAATCCTTAAAGACCAAAAAGCAATAAATCTGGCAGACCAGCAGATTGCAGAACTTGAAAAAAAGTCAAAGAAAGAAAACAATCTTGATGTAGCTGCCCAAAAACTGGGACATAAGATCAGAAGTACCGGAGCCCTCAAAGCAGGCGACCCCATAGAAGACATCGACCCGTCCGGGACTCTCAGCAGGAACCTTTTTCAGCTCAAAGACAAAGAGAGCTTCGTCCGAATCAACACTATTGAAGGAATGGGACTGGCACAGCTACAAAAGACAGAACCGGCCCGGCCGGCAGAGTTTGAAGAAGTGCAATCCAGAGTTCAAGAGGATTTTAACCTTAAGAAAAAAGAGAGCATAGCGCTGGAAAAAGCCAAATCCATTAAAAATGAACTTAAACAGCAGGGCTTTGAAAAAATCGCCAAAAAATATGAGCTCGAATACAAAACAGCAGAAGAACACCAAAGAGAGCAATATCTCAGTATAGTTGGAGAAATTCCTGAAGTAGATAAGCTTGCTTTTTCCCTTCCCTTAAATGAAATCAGTGACCCCATCAATTATAATGACGGCTACATTATATTACACGTGCTTGACAGAAAAGAGGTCACACCGGATGATTTCGAAAACAACAGAAGTGAGACAGGAAAAAACCTATTAGAGGTAAAAAAGAACAAGTTCTTTCAATCGTACTATATGAAGTTGCGTGAAAAAATTGGCGTAAAAACAAATTATGGATTATTTACAAAAATAAATTCCGAAATCCTGGCTAGGTTCTAACAGAAACAGAGGGCTTCACCAGCTCATAGAGCAACATTTGAACCCGTTTCTCCATAGCATTCCTGAATCTGATAACTGATTCATCAAAATTATCAGTCATGTAATCTTTAATAAACATTGGTTTTCCCACGCTCACTTTGATCTTCATCGGGATCAAAAAGGGAAGATGAGTGCCGAACATAGCAATCGGAGTAACAGGGACAGATATCCCCTTTTCCTTAAATAAGTTGTATGAAATAATGGAAGGCCCCCTTCGAAATGCGCTCACATAGGGATTAGGATTGCTTTCTATAATTCTCCCTGTTCCCTGTAGAAGGACAACAGCTTTCCCACTTTCCACATACTCCTGGCATTTTATAATCGCACGCTTTTTACTTCCTTCCAGGTCGACTGGAATAGTCCCGACCCCGATAATGTTGGTTGAAATAAATTTTACAAAATATATCCTTAGCGGCGTAAATAATCTATAAAAAAACACTCCCAAATCTTTCAAATGCCTTCTGAGGTGTTTTTTTATTAAGAAATTGAATTCTTTTTTATTGAAGATCATTCGATTGGCGGTAAAAAAAATAGTCCGTGGCATTATTTCGAATAAAACAGTAATATCTTTATAGCTTCCAATATGATTTCCAACAATAAGGTTTGGCCCCCTCTTAATTAGATTTTCCTCCCCTTCCAAAATTATTTTTTTCCCCAGCAAAGATATTTTTCTAAGCCGTCTTATAACCGGCAATATTCTAATTAACTCTTCTTCAAAAGTACTCATTTCACCTTTGTATTTTATTATATCACATTTCACCATTTATCCTGGTTTCCGGCTTGGCCGTCATCCCGGACTCCGATCCGGGACGGAATGACGATTCTTAAACTCACCGGTATGACGATTAGCCCTTATGGCCCTGCCTTTTCTGGTTTTATTTACCATTTACCATTTACCATTTACTATTTACTATTCACCATTTATCCTGGTTTCCGGCTTGGCCGTCATCCCGGACTCCGATCCGGGACGGAATGACGATGCTTAAACTCGCCGGAATGACGATTAGCCCTGTTTTTCCTGGTTTTATTTACCATTTACTATTTACTATTTACTATTTACC
>JAUVXM010000117.1 GCA_030603565.1 Candidatus Aminicenantota bacterium | reverse complement strand
TGTGTGAGAAACCTGCTTTACCTTTCCTCTGATTTTGCCGTCCCGGCCGCTTATTTCGATATACTCATCTGGCTTATGGTCCTGGGCAGGAATATATTAAAGATGCGGCAGAAATTCCCCGTCACATGTATATGTGATCATTACTGAACCGTCCTTCGAGGCTCCCTTTGTCACAAGAAAACTAGAACAGTCATCCTGTGCCCATTGGCCTGTTACAAATAAAAACAAAATAAAAATAAGAAAAGGAGAAATAATTTTTCGTTTCATTGCCAAGTCCTCCTTATGATTATTAACTTTTCAGATTTAACGTATAGCAGGATGAAAAAATATCAAGGTAATTTCATCTTTTTAAAAGGAATAAACAGCTGAATTTTTATGTTATAATAAACTACAGCACTGGGATGAGAAATAAATGGCAGAGGGTTTGTTTCATCAATTTCTTTCGGAAAAGTTTGATATGTTATCCTGTTTTGATTTCTGTCATGAGAAGGAGGTTTAAGAAAATGACTAATATGAAGGTCACAGGATTTATTTTAGTATTTGCTTTATTATCTATGATGACAATTTTTGCAAATACAATGCAGGAAGAAAAAATAATGCTTCCTTCACCGTCAAAGGAAGGGAAAATATCCGTTGAAGAGGCTATCGTAAACAGGCGCACTGTCAGAAGTTTTAAACCGGATCCTATTGCTGTCTCTGATTTATCGCAGTTTCTGTGGGCTGCTCAGGGAATAACGGATACGAGAAGGGGGCTGCGTTCTGCTCCTTCTGGAGGTGCCCTATATCCTCTGGATGTTTATGTTGTTATCGGGAAAAAAGGAGTAAAAGGGCTGGCAGAAGGCGTGTATAGGTATCTTCCAGAAAGTCATTCTATCGAGAAGTTAGCAGAGAGCGACCGGAGGGGTGAACTCGCACGGGCAGCGCTCGGACAGAACTGGATGACTCAAGCCCCTGTAATTTTTGTGATTACAGCGGAGTATAAGCGGATAAACAAAAAGTACGGGAATAGAGGTATCCGTTATGCCCGCATTGAAGTAGGACATGTAGGCCAGAACATATTCCTTCAGGCAGAATCGCTTGGTCTGGGAGCAGGGATTGTCGGGGCATTTAATGACCAGGAAGTGGCAAAGGTGATAAGTGCCCTACCAGGTCATGAACCCCTGTCCATCATGCCGATTGGCTATAAAAAATAGAGAGGAATTCATCTTTTATTCTATTCATGAAAAATGCCCTTTACGTTTCGCTTTTTATGCCTTATTATATGCGGTTTATAACTGCCCGTGGATTAATGGATAGACATGATCACAAATTCTTTAATTTCTTAGATTTTCATGGGCAGTTGACCTTAAAAATTTGGTATTCTATTTTAGATTTGAGAGTTAGAAATGAAGATGAATTTGAAGAAATTATTGGGTAAAGAGAATGTTTTTTTGGATCTTAAATCCAGTTCAAAGAAAGATATTATCAAGGAGATGATAGATCGACTTGTAGTGTCAGGCAAAATAAAAGATAGAGAGGCAGCTCTGGAGGCTGTTTTAACGAGAGAAGAAAAGATGTCTACAGGTATGGAAAACGGTATAGCCATTCCTCACGGGAAGACAGATTCGGTGGATCAATTGATTACAGCGGTTGCATTGAAAAAAGAAGGAGTGGACTTCGATTCCATGGATGGGCAAGTATCTACAATTTTTATAATGACTATATCCCCTCAAAGCCGGTCCGGCCCTCATATCCAATTTTTAGCAGAGGTCAGCAAACTGCTTAAGGAACCTGAGGCAAGAGAGATGCTCCTTGCAGCAAGGACAGTCGAAGAAGTAATCAGGGTTTTTTCTTGAAAGGAAGGTAAAAATTGCTAATGCGTTTTTCTTTTTTGTTCTTTACATTGTTTTGTACAAGGCCTCTATTAGCATCCGCTGATAAGGCCAGCCCTGATATCAGTCATCTGATGACAAATCTGGTTCTTCAGGTTGCCCTGATTGTAATTGCGGCTAGAGTTGTTGGAATTATTTTCAGCCGTTACCTGAAACAGCCAAAGGTTCTTGGTGAACTTGTTGCCGGAATTATTATTGGACCTTACCTTCTTGGCTCAATTACTCTCCCACTCCTAAAGCAACCTCTGTTTCCTAAAACAGAAACTCTTCTTCCGGTTAGCCCAGAACTATACGGCCTGGCGGTTATTGCGTCAATAGTCCTTCTTTTCCTTGCAGGTTTAGAAACAGACCTTCCCACATTTCTCAGGTATTCTTTTATGGGTTCAATGGTAGGAATAGGAGGAGTTATTCTTTCTTTTTTCCTAGGGGATATGATTTCTGTCCTACTGCTGCCCAATGTGAATTCATTCATGTCTCCGACAGCCCTGTTCATGGGTACTCTTTCCACGGCTACATCAGTAGGCATCACGGCACGTATATTGAGCGAAAAACGCAAGATGTCTTCACCTGAAGGAGTTACAATCCTTGCAGGGGCGGTGCTGGATGATGTTCTGGGGATTGTCCTTCTCGCTGTTGTTGTGGGTATTTCAAAGATAGGGTCAAAAGGGGCATCTATCGATTGGGGGGGAATTGCTGTTATTGCACTTAAGGCTTTTGGGTTCTGGTTGGTATGTACGGTTCTGGGCATAATATTTGCAAAACGGCTCTCAAAAGGATTGAAATGGTTAAGGTCGAATGATGCCATTGCATGTGTGGCGTTTGGCCTTGCACTCTTTCTTGCCGGTCTTGCCGAAATGGCGGGGCTTGCAATGATCATAGGAGCTTATATTATGGGCCTTTCCCTTTCGCAGACGGATATATCTAATGAACTCCGTGAAAGGCTGGATGGGGTTTACCAGTTTCTCGTTCCCATATTTTTCTGTGTTATGGGAATGATGGTAAACTTTTCTGCTATGAAGGGAATAGTGCTTTTTGGACTGGTTTTCACAGCTCTTGCAATAATAGGGAAATTGTTGGGCTGCGGTCTCCCTGCATTTATCATGGGTTTTAATCTTAGGGGAGCTTTCAGAGTTGGAGCAGGGATGCTTCCCAGGGGTGAAGTGACTCTGATCGTGGCAAGCATAGGACTTGCTGCTGGAGCCATCGGGCAGGATATGTTCGGAGTAGCCATAATGGCCCTTCTGGTTGCCAGTGTTATTGCTCCTCCTTTGCTTATAAAAAGCTTTAAAGGCGGGAACGGCTTGCGAAATAAGATATCGGTTAAAGAAAAAGATGAAGGTTGTCATATTGAACTTGAATTTCCTTCTGTGCGTATAACTGAGTTTATTTGCTCCCGAATACTCAAGGCTTTTAGAAATGAAGAATTTTTTGCTTGCAAGTTGAATTTTGAAGATAATATCTATCAGATTAAAAAAGAAAACATCTCTATAACTCTACTTCTGAAAGGTAAAATCATTGAATTCAATACTGCTGCAGAAAATAAGCAGATAGTGAGTCTTATACTCCTTGAAGAAATAATCGAGCTTAAGGATTTGTTCGAAGGAATCCATAAATTGAAAAGTCCGGATTTAATGTGCAAGGAATTAGCTTCCGGTCTTTTCAGCGAAGAGAAAAAGAAATGAGTTCCTTTGTTTTGACATCAAATTTCTCATGTGATATAAATTTTTAAAGGAATTGGGAAATTATATTAAAAGAGAGTAAAATTAATGGAAAAATATAGTCCCATTTCCTCATTCCAAAAAGACTATAGGTAACATGATGATGTGATGCACCTCCTGCGGGAGTCGATTGTATGATAGACTACCCGCAGAGTCAAATAATTTAAATGGAGGGTAAGCATCCTTATTTCCCAAGAGTTCCTGAACAGTTCTGATATCATACCCATCCTCTAAAAGATGGGTGGCAAAAGAGTGTCTGAATATATGACAACTGGCTTGTTTACCCTGAACTATTCATAAAAAATGTCGATAAGTTCGACAGCTCTTTTTAAATCAATATTTTACACTGATTAATACCATAATTCTATTTACTATTACGAAGTCTTCCAGGTCGCTTGGCGCGAATCAAGCCCTCTAACAGACCAATATCTCGATTCAACACATGTCTGTACAAGAAAACAATTGCACACAAAGCTTGATTTTGCGTTGAAGCGGTTACATTCTTTTTAACTGCCAAAAAGGATAAAAACTCATTTATTTCTTGAGTTATTACAATAAGTTTTGATAATATCTGTTTAGGCAGTAAAATTTGCTGCAGAACACCGACGTCAAAAAGATGAAAGATCCTATCGTTGAAGAAGTACGAAAGCACCGAAAGGAACATACACAAAAATTTAATGGAGAACTATCAGAAATTTGTGTGGACTTGCGTCGTGTTCAGGAAACTTCAGGGCATGACGTTGTTCGTCTTGCACCGAGAAAGGTTGAGCCAACAATTCGCTCCAGCCGACGCGCTAAAGCGCGCGGCTGAGCTTCTCCGTTATACCACAATAATAATTTAGCAGAAATGACAGAAGAATAATCAGATAGCCCCCCTCCCCCACAAGCTCAGCATGGCAGCTGAGGAAAGAGTGGAATATATATGAGCCTGGATGTCAATTTTCAGAGACTTTACAGTGCGGCTGCAGGTAATTCTTCAGCCGGAGGGAATACATTATAATCCGGACCGAATTGGGCAAAGTATTCCAGGCTGAATGCTCTAAAAGTATACCAGAATGGCAAAGTTAGGACAGTTCCTATATATGGAATGATAAACAACAGAAGACCAACACAGCAAGTTAAAAGACCAGCAATGATTATCGAGATTATGACCAGAAAACTCAGCCCAAATATAAATAATCCATAAAAGAGGAAATGTAACAGGTGCTGTTTAAAAAGCAGCAGGAAACGTTTCCAGGCCTGGCAAGTAGTGATATTATTCTTATACATAAGAGGAACAACAAAGTCCTTCAAGTATAAAGCAATATATCCGGTGACAATTGCCCCAAAAAGAAACAATAATCCCATCCAGATAATAAATGCGATAGGGACATGAGAATAATAATTTGCCCGGTAGACATTAGATACAGCAGTAAAGAAAAATACGATAAACAGGATAAAAAGGATAAAACATATCAGTCCGAATCCCAGGCGCCATAAAAATAATGAATTTCCCTCTTTTTTGTACTGTTTCCACGGTTTTGCGATTTCTGCGCTGTCGCGAACCACATTATCCAAAAACATGAATTTTCCTCTCGAACTGACCCAGGTCAAGACGATCGTTAGAGCTATTAAAAACAACACAAGAAATATAATAGCAATAAACCAGCCAGGATGACTCATCAACCAATCCCAGATTTTATGGGGAGTATTAAGAAACTCTCGGAAGCTTAAATCTCTACCCCCTCTGGAACCTGAGCCTGAGCCTCTATTCCCATTATCAATTAACCCTGCTAAGAACGCATTAAATCCTACAACAAACCACTTGTTTAGATTAAAAGGTCTAAAAAGAGCCTCTTTCATCCGGCTCCACGCCCGTCCTAAAGGATTAAAATAGGCAATGTCCATCTTTTCCTCCCGGCTTGAAATCAGGCTGCTTATATTCTTTCATATTATAATACCAGATTAACGAAAATAAATTAATAATAGAAACATCGCCATTTTTTTATGAATAGGTCAGGTTAGATAATAATTCTTATAGTGCATTTTATTTGTGCTATTTTTGCTCTTTCTTAACCGGTTTGGGAGGGATGCTCTTTTTTGGCTTGATGTCCCATTTGGCGGCCTTGTCTTTAAGGAAATCTGTTTTATCTTTCTTCAGCTTTTCCATATCAAGGCCAATGTATTTCTGAGCCTTTTCTTTGGTGGAAATATCAGGCATCTGCACAGGAAGCTTTTTACCTTGGCGAGTTAGGATCACTGCCAATAAATTACGGGCCTCTCCTGCTTTTTGGATAGCCGTTGCTAGGACTCTGGCTGATTCAAGGGGAGCATGAATGCCTACCCCATTTGCCGATCCCACCCAATCCCATCTCCACTGGGCCTGCCGGATAAGATTCAAAACAGCTTCCATCTCATCTTCTGCAGCCCTGTTATCCCAGGCGGATTTAGCTTCAATATGAGCTTTAACCAGAGTTGCTTCCGCCAGCTTTTTAAGTTGTGCTATTTTATCCTGCCGCTCATAAACGTTTTGTCTCAGCTTTTCTTCAGTTTCGGGGTGACAAACCAGACAGGTGTTGACTATATTATTGAGCGGGCTCTGGATTTTATGGTCAGTGAATTTAATCGCTCCTTCGCTCCGGTAAGGCATGTGGCAATCAGAACAGGAAAGCCCTCGGTCCGCATGAACTCCTGCTTGAAATAATTCATAATCAGGATGCTGGGCCTTTAACATAGGAGCCCGGCTGAGCTTATGGGTCCAGTCGCTAAAATCAATACTGTCATAGTAATCCGCAACTTCATCCACACTGAATCCATTCTGCCAGGGGAATACCAGATAATCCTTTTCACCTTTAAAATAATACTCAGAGTGACATTGAGCACACACCAGAGAACGCATTTCCTGATATGAGAAATCATTGATCTCTTTTCCCTGCTGCTCAAAAGCCTCGACCAAGGCAGGACGGGTAACTTTTAATTCGCTATACCTTATATCGTGACAGTCCAAACAATCAATCGTACCAGTAAGCTTTGAACCTAAGGCGATCCATTTCAGGCTGTAAAACCGGGAATTTCCCATGGTCTTCATCATACGGGGAACACTGGTACTTTTACACGTCCAGCAGGTACCTACAGTGGCAGCATCAGTGCGTAGAGTACTGCGGATATCCGAGACTGCATAAAAATGCCCTCTGCCCTGTTTGTAATCTTTTGAGAAGCTGTAACCAGCCCACAAAATAACCAGGTCAGGATTCTCCTCAAGATAATCCCGTTCTACTGCTCCGCCATGTTTACTGGCAAAACTTGTATCTTCAGTAGCGTCATGGGTTTCATATATGCGGGGATTAGGCTTTCCATCCTGCTGGGCTATATTAGATTCAGCTCTTCTCTCGATTATGGTGGACAATACCATTCCGAGCAAAAAGACAGCTATTACTGCTACAGTTAGTAAAACCCACTTGATCCAATGCCTGTTCTTTTTTAATGAAGTCATTTATCCTCCAGTCCAAATTAATCCTTTTTCTTAGAATCCTGACCCGGAGCTCGTACTAATGATGAGGAGGCCAGGCCCTGTACTCTGCCATGAGGAACATCACGGTGGCAGTCCCAGCATTTTCGGTCTCCTCCGATAATACCGGTCTGACCGGCAGTCATACTAAAGATCCCAGGTTTAACGAGTTTTTCGTGACATCTTATACAATTATTCTGAACGACCCTAATCCCAGCAGGCTTGATCCTAATCACCTGAGGCTCCCAGCGCAGAGAAAAAACTGTAGCATGTCTTAATCCGTCCTTTATTTTAAACCAGAAGTGATCTACAAGACTATTGTGAGGGACATGGCAATCATTACAGGTTGTACCTAGCTTATGAACATCCTTCTCCCACGAAACATACTGAGGCACCATAACATGACAGTTAATACATGCATCAGGTTCGTCTTTAATATATGACGGTGCGTTAGACAGGGAAATCACCAGAAAAAATAAGGCGATTGCTATACAGGAAAAAAAAACCGTGAGATACCGGCGGATGATTAAAATCCCCTTCCTTTCTTTTTTGGTTATTATCACAGTCACCTGTCTTTATATTCTCTACCAGAAATCCCACTTTATTTCAATTTAAAATTAAAATAAGGAGCTAATTTACGTCCTGACTGCTATGGATGTAATGTCTGTGTTGAAATCTGCCCGAAAAATGCCCTTTCAGTAGGCAGATAAAGACATTTTACCTGAACTATTCATTAACCTTTATCTTCCGGTACTCTTTTTCGTATATCTCCTTATCTCTGGTAACACAGCCGCTGTGGCTTCCATTACGCAGCAGTTCACTGCATCGGGAACAGGTTAGGCAGACCTTGTTTACATCCATATATCCCTGTTCTACCAGGTCGCGGGGAACATCAGGGTAAGCAAAAGAACTTCTTCCCAGCCCTATCATGGAAGCCTCATTATTCTCTATTACTGCTGCCCCGACATAAGGAAAAAATTGTCTCAACCAAGAATAGCCGGTGCCGACAAATGGAACATTTGGGAAATGTTTTTGTAAGCCTTTAGTGATGTTCAGTAGGCGTTTTACCCCGATCAAGGGATGTTCATCCGGAAATTGAGAGCCAGGGAGGCGACGGTCATATGGACGTCCAAGATGTGGCTTCTGACGGGGGTTCCCGGCTGTGACATTAAAAAGAGAGCACCCCAGAAGTAAAAGCCTCCGTATAACTACTATTAATTCAGTTAAATCAATATCCAGAGGACTATCCTTAGCAAACCCGAAACCATATGGAAAAGGGATTCCATCAAAACCACTTAAACGCACCGATAAACAAAGGCTAGGTACATATGCATGGATTTTTTGGACAACTTCAGTTAAAAAACGTGTCCTGTTTTCAAATCCTCCTCCATAACGGGAATGCTCCCTACCGTAGGCTGCCAGGAGTTCATTTAAGAGATAACGGCTATATGCCAAATGAAATCAGAGACTCATTTTAGCAATTTATATTCAATTATGATAGATTTAATTTTTAAGGTTTTTAGAAAAAGGATATATTATAACAATGAATAAAGAAGCGTTAATTCGATTAAGACAGGCAGTC